>CADEFY010000010.1 GCA_902826705.1 uncultured bacterium | reverse complement strand
GGTGGTGGTGACGCGCTGTTCCAACAACTATGGCCCGCGGCAGTACCCCGAGAAGCTCGTCCCGCTGTTCGTGACCAACGCGATCGACGACGAGCCGCTGCCCGTGTACGGCAACGGTCGCAACACGCGCGACTGGCTGCACGTGCGCGACCACTGCGACGCGCTGCTCATGCTCGCCACGTTCCCCGGCATCGAAGGCGAGACGTTCAACATCGGCGTCGGACACGAGCTCGACGTTCTCACGATCACCGACACGCTGCTGCGCCTGCTCGGCAAGCCCGCCTCCCTGATCCGCTACGTCGAGGATCGCCCGGGCCATGATCGCCGCTACGCCGTGGACTGCAGCAAGCTCACGCGAGTCACCGGCTGGCAGCCGCGCATCCCGTTCGAGCAGGGCATCCGCGAGACCGTGCAGTGGTTCCAGGCGCACACGGACTGGTGGCGGCCCATCAAGCAGGGCGAGTTCCGCGCGTACTACGAGCGCATGTACGGCCAGCGCAAGGTCCTCGGAGAGGTGAAGGCGGGAACCTGCGTGTCGTCGCGGGGAGCATCGCGCTGTGCATCGCGCTCACGAGTCTCGCTCACGCCCAGTCCCCAGAGAGCACCGACATGGATCCGGCCAGCGCCGCAGAACGCGAGGGAGTCACCAAGCCGATCGCACCTGGCGGTGCGGGCCGATTCGAACGCTCGGGCCTGACGCGCATATCACTGCCCGGACCCGTGGACGCGCAGCGCTATCGGGTGGGACCCGGCGATGAGTTCAGACTGATCTTCTCGGGCACCCTCACGAGTCAGACCGTGGTCACGGTCGGCCCTGAGGGTTCGGTCGCGCTGCCAGGCGCAGGCGTCGTGCAGGTGGATGGGCTCACGCTCGCGCAAGCCCGACAGCGCGTGCTCGAACGCCTGCAGCGCGGACTGCGTGGCGTTCAGGTGGATCTGCGGCTGGAACGGCCGCGGGTGTTCCGGGTGTTCCTGACCGGGCGTGTGAAGCAGGCCGGAGAACTCGAGGCGACGCCGCTCACCTCGCTCGTCGAGCTGCTCCCGAACGATCGGTTCGAGTCCGATGGCTCGCGGCGCCGCATCCAGATCCGCCGCCGTGACGGCTCGGTCGTGCCCGCCGACCTGGGCGCGTTCCTCTCGACGGGTGATGACACAGGACTGCCCATGCTCGCCGATGGCGACGTCATCCATGTCCCTGTGGCCACGGAGTTCCTGCATGTCTTCGGCGCAGTGGCTTCACCGGGGCGCGTCGAACTCGCGCCGGGTGACAGTCTCTCCACTCTGCTTCGATTGGTCGGAGGGCTGCAGCCCAGCGCCGCTGCTGGCCCCATGCTGTGGCTGCACTGGACCGAGCGGGCGTCCAGCCCCGAGTCGGTCTGGGTGGACCCCAAGATCATGTCCGCAGGCTCTGACGCGCTCGCGGACGGTGACCGACTCTACGTCTACTATCAGGCACAGTATCGCGAGCAGCGTGAGGTCGCCGTGGTCGGGGAGATCCGCAGACCCGGACAGTACCCGATCACCGAGGGTCGAACACGACTCTCTGAGATCCTCCGGGAGGCTGGCGGTCTGCTGCCGAGCGCGGATCCTACCGCGATCCACGTGCACCGCTCGCATCCGGGTGAAGGCGAGCGGGACATCGAGCTCGAACGCCTGCTCCGGCTCTCTCGCGATGAGCTCACGTCGTCGGAGTATGAGGCGCTGCGGACCAAGCTGGCCGCGCAGCGAGAGGACTATCGGGTCGACATGGCGGACCTCGCGAAGCGGGACCAGCGCCTGGATCTCCCGCTCCGCCAGGGCGACATCATCCGGGTGGACCGTCTGGTGAATACGGTGCGCGTCGACGGCCAGGTCCGCCGACCCGCGATCGTGACCTATGAGCCGGGGCTCCGAGTCGCGGACTACATCCGTGCCGCCGGCGGCTACTCCGACCGTGCGTGGGTGAGCAAGGTGCGGATCACGCGTGCGGTCAACGGGCAGACGCTCTATGCCCGCGAGGTGGCCAGCCTCGACCCGGGGGACTTCCTCTGGGTCCCCGAGACTCCGGATGAATCGGCATGGACGCGGGCACAGCAGATCCTCACCGCGCTCGCACAGGTCGCCACGTTGGTCATCGCGATCAGGTCCGTCCAGTGAGTCAGACGATCGAGATGCGCACTCCACTGCGCGCGGCATGGCGAGCTCGCACGCGGATCATCGGCGCAGCGGCGATCGCCGGGCTGCTGACACTCGGGATCGGGTTCCTCATGCCGCGATGGTATCGGGCCACCGCAGTGATCCTGCCTCCCGAGGAGTCCGATCTGCTCAGCAACATGGCGCTGGCGCAACGCGCCCTGACCCGGTTCCCCGCATTCGGGATGCTCAACGACTACTTCACGCCCGCCGACATCTTCAAAGCGGTGCTGGGTAGTCGCTCGATCCAGGAGGAGATCGTCGCGCGCTTCGAGCTCAAGAGCGTCTACAGGCAGAAGAGCATGGAGAAGACCCTCAAGGCGCTGCGCGAGAACACGCGGGTGAAGCTCAATCCCGACGGCACGATCCAGGTCTCGGTCGAGGACCGTGACCCCGTACGTGCGGCGGAGATGGCCAACGGCTACCTCGAAGCGCTCGACCGGTTCAACGTCGAGAAGCGCAACACGCAGGCCCGTCGAACGCGTCAGTTCCTCGAGTCGCGGGTCTCGGAGACGGACTCGCTTCTGCGAGCGAGTGAGACCGCCCTGCGCGCCTACCAGGAACGCACTCGGACCGTGGTGCCGACTGCGATGCAGAGTGTGGACCTGAGATCCTCGGCCGACCTGATGGCCAGGAAGATGATGCTCGAGGTGCGATTGGGCGTACTGCGTGGCTATCTGAGTGATGACCACGAACAGGTCGTGCAAGTGAAGCGTGAACTTGCTTCGCTCGGCGCTCGCATCGGATCACTTCCGGCACTCCAGACCGACCTGACTCGGCTCGTACGAGATCAGAAGGTGTACGAGCAGTTGTTCCTCCTGCTGACCGCCGAACTGGAACAGTCTCGCATCCGTGAGACGATGGACACTCCGACGGTGCAGGTACTCGACCCTGCCGTGCCGCCAGAACGCCACAGCCGGCCCAGGCGATTGCTGCTCGCGATCGCGGCCGCGTTGCTTGCTGGGGTCGGAATGGTGTTGTGGGTGGGGACCCGCGACTCGGACCGCATCACTCCGGCATGACACCCGCTGCGCCCAGCGCAGTCGCACCGCTCGGTCGGCAGGTCGTACGGAACACCCTCGCAAGCTATCTGGGGCGGGCGGTGTACGTGATCGGCTGGATGATCATGGCGCCCTGGATGGTGGACCGACTCGGACCTGACCGCTTCGGGTTGTGGTCGCTCATCTCGATCGTGTCGGGCCTCTATCTGACGTTCGACCTCGGGCTCCAGAGCGCGCTCATCCGCTACGTCGCTGAGTTCCGAGCCGTGCACGATTCCGTGCGGCTGCGGGCCATCATCGGTATGGCCTGCACTCTGTACGTGGCCATCACGATGGTGTGGATCGCGGCGCTCGTGCTCGGGCGAGATCTTCTGCTCGATCTGTTCCGAGTCGATATCGGACTGCGCACTGAGGCCGGAACAGCGATCGTGTGCGCAGGCATCGCCTACGGGATGATCAATGCGAGCATGCTGGTCGGTGCGATCTTCTCCGGGCTGCACCGGATGGACTTGTGGTCCCTGCTGTCGGCGGGCGGGACACTCCTGCAACTCGCGGCCGTGGCGATCACACTGTCTCTTGGGGGCGGCGTCGTGGGAGTCGTGCTCGCCAATGGCGCGGCCCTCCTCGTGAGCACCGTGGCCGCGGTCCTCGCACTGCGACGCCTGGCCCCGGAAGTGAAGCCTTCGTGGTCGCCATGGCCCGCGGACCTCTGGGGCCGCCTGCTTCGATACAGTCTTGCACTGCAGGTCATCAATCTCGGATTGCTCGTGCTCTTCCAGTTCGAGAAGCTGGCCTTCGGCCGCTGGCTGAGCCTGCGCGAGGTCGGGGAATGGGAGCTCGCCTACCGGCTCGCATTCGGCGCGTGGTCACTGCCAGCGCTGCTGCTGCCTCCGCTGCTGTCGGCTGTCGCGAACCTGGGAGCGGCAGGCGAGTGGGAGCGGCTCGCGCGACTGACCGAGCGCGCATCGCGCGTGCTGCTGCTTGCGGCATTCCCCCTGAGCGCGGGGCTCGTCGCGCTCGCGCCGACCGTCGTCCAGGCGTGGCTCGGCGAAGGGCATGCACTCGTCGCGCGCGCGACTGCGGCCCTCGGACTGGCTCTCGGGATCAACATCCTCACCGGTGTGGGCGCCACGGTGTTGCGCGGCCTGGACAAGGCCAGGTTCGAGGCGCAGTACCACGCGATGGGGATCCTGCTGCATGTCCTGCTGGGCGTCGTGCTGGTCCCTCGACTCGGATTCGACGGTGGGTTGATCGCCGTGCTCGTCTCGACGGCGACCAGCTCGCTGTGGTTCGTGTTCCGCTATCACCGCGAGATGCGAACCTCGGCCGCGCGTTTCCTGCAGCGGACCGTCGTGCCATTCGCGTCAGCCGCGATCGCGGGCGGCGTCGCCGGGTGGGGCGTGGCCCATGGGCTGGGTGGGGACGCGGTGGGCGCGAGCCGTGCGGATGCGGTCCTCGCCAGCGTGCTCGGCGGGGCGGCGCTCGTCGCCGTGAATGCGGGTCTCCTGGCCGCGATGCGAGCCGTGACTCGCGAGGACATCCGCGAGCTGCTCACGCTGGTGCGGGCTCGGGCCGCCGGCGGGGGCGCCGCTTGAACGCTCATCCCGAACTGGTGCTCGACATCTTCCCCGGTCTCTTCCCAGCCGGGGGGATCGGCCGCTATGTGCGCGATCTCTGCGCCGCGCTCCGCACGATCTCGGGAGGGCCGAGCTACCGATTCGCGTATCCCTACAATCTGCGAGCCGTGGCCCGAGAACGCTATCGAGCCGACGAGCTGATCGAGCTGCCGTACGGTTGGCGACGCATGCGATTGGTGTGTGTTGCGAGCTGCAGGCTGGGCCTGCCCATGGATCGGCTCCTCGGCGAACCTGCCCTGTTCCACTCGCCGCTCGGTTACGGTCCGCTGGTCTCGCAGGCACGAGGGATCGTGCACGTGCATGACCTCACCTTCGTCGACCACCCGGAGTGGCATCCGTTCCGCACCACGTTCTTCCTGCAGAACACGGTGCCGATCGCGGCGCGGCGAGCGAAGCGGGTCATCTGTCACTCGGAGTGGGTGAAGGCCGAGACCGTGCGCGGATTCGGTGTCGACCCCGCTCGCATCACAGTCATCCCGCCGCCGATCGGACACGACTTCCATCCCATACCGCGTGCGGAGGCCGAGGCCCATGTGCACGCGCGATTCGGACTCTCGGGGCCGTATCTGCTGCACGTGGGGACCATCGAGCCGAGGAAGAACCACAGCCGGATCATCTCGGCGTTCGAGGGACTGCGGCAGGAGGGTTTCCCGGGCCCGTTGGTGCTGGTGGGCCGCGATGGATGGCGGATCGGGCCGATCCTCGCGCGCCTCGAGTCCTCGCCTGCACGTGCTCACATCATGCGCGTGAGCGATGCGAGTGAGGCGGACCTGGTCGCCCTGTACGGGGCATCGACTGGAGTGGTCTTCCCTTCCCTCGAGGAGGGTTTCGGCATGCCCATCCTGGAGGCGATGGCGTGCGCGACGCCCTGCTTGACGGGTGATCGGACCGCGATGGCCGAGGTGGGGAGGGACTTCGCGTTGTTCGTCACGCCTGAGGATGAGGGCGGCATCCTCGATGGGATGCGTGCACTCTGGAAGGACGCCGCGCATCGCGAGCGCGCACAGGTCGTGGGTCCGCCGCGTGCGGAGGCCTACCGATTGGAGCGCTGGGCCGGACGGACGTTCGAGCTCTATCGATCAGAGCTGGCGGTGACACGAGGTTCGGCTGCGGCAGCAGATCCGTAGCCGATGGCTCCGAACATCAGCCAGAACCACAGGAACTGGTACTGCACGCCCTGGAAGGTCGGCTCCACAAGCGAGTGCAGGAGCCCGAGCCAGAACGACACCTTGAGGGCCAGCGCGATCGGCGCGAGGTCCGGCTGCGGATCGAGCGATCGCAGCCCGCGGAACAGCAGCACCAGCACTCCGAGCCAGAGCAGGACTCCTGGGATCCCCAACTCGGAGCTGACCACCAACCAGTGATTGTGGATGTCCGTCGTCCCGAGCTTGTCCGAGTAGGGGATACCCTGGTTGAGGCCGATGCCCCATGGCAGGTTGTCGGTGGTCCGCAGCCATCCCTCACGGAAGTACCAGATGCGCACCACCATGCTGCCCAGGTCGCGCAGATTGCTGAATCGTGCGATGAGCGCCTGCCCATAGGGCGTGGCGAGCCCGATCGCCAGCGCGACCCCGAGCGCAAGCAGTGCAGCCCATCGAGTTCGGCGCCGCAGTCCGAGGATCACCTGAGTGAACAGGCCCGCGAAGAACAGCACTGCGGCAGCCCGTGACGCGACCATGATCTGCAGTGCCGCGGCAGAGGTCAGTGCGAACCCCGCGAGCAGCCGCGTCGCGCCGCTCCGCTCGGAGAACAAGAAGGTCAGCGACAGCGGCGAGAGGATCAGCAGCAGAGTGGCGATGTAGTTCGCGGTTCCCCAGCCGAGGTCCGTGCTGCTCGAGCGATGGAAGATCACCTGTTCAGTCGAGAATCCGCTCGTGAGTCCGCGGACCAGCGCAGTGCCCGCGATCACGGTCGCTGCCAGGAGCACGCTGATCTCCCAGTGCCTGCGTGGCACCACGGCGTGCAGCCGGAGCGCCAGCCAGCCGGCGAGCAGTCCCACGAGCATCCGTCGTGTGCCGAGGAAGAGATGCAGTCCGTCGATCGCCCAGAGTCCGGAGAACAGTGCCCAACCGACGAAGGCGAACTGTGCGATCTCCGCAGGGTGACTCCGCATCAGCCACGGCGATCGCGTGCGGAGCAAGTGCAGGATCGCGAGCGTGCTCGCGACCAGGAAGACGAACTCGAACGGGAAGAGCACACCCGCCTGCGGGAACGGGATGATCGCCGTGGTGATCACGAACGGCAGCCATGGGGCCCACCACAGCATCGCGATCGCACATGCGGGCGCCACGATCGCGAGCAGAGCGAGCCCAGGCAGCGACAGAAGTCCCAGACCGCCCCACACGGCCACGACTGCGCTCGCCATCACGCCCATCACGGCCGCGGGAAGTACGCGACGCATCGGCATGTCCGCAGGCCAAGTGCCCAGTGCGCCCTCCTGTCCTGTGATCGCGCCCTGCCGTGGACACCCCACTGGGCCGCGGGTAGTCTCGCGCCCCCATGTTCCGGTTGATGCCGCATAAGTTCAAGGCGCTCAAGCGCCACTTCAACCAGCGCCCATTCCGGTTGCTCGATGTCGGTGCGGGCAATCACTCCGCGACGATCACCCGTAAGTGGTTCCCGGCGGTGCACTACACCGGCGTGGACCGCGATCGCTCGTACAACAACGACCCCGCGGACTTCGCGGCCATGGACGAGTTCCACGAGATCGACCTCACCACACTCGACCTGCGGGCCCTGCCGGACGCGCACTACGACGCGATCCTCATGGCGCATGTCATCGAACATCTCGAGAACGGGGATGACGTGGTGCGGGCCCTGGTCCCCAAGCTCAAGCCAGGAGGCCTGTTCTGTCTCGAGTTCCCGGGCCGGCGTTCTCTGTACCTGCCGTCCAAGAAGGGCACACTCAACTTCCATGATGATCCCACCCACGTCCGGCTGTTCACCGCCGACGAGGTGGCTGCGCTCCTCCGAGACTGTGGCATGACCGTGCGGAGGGCCGGCATGCGAAGAGACTGGACGGGCATCCTCTTCATGCCCCTTCACGCGTTCAACGCGAAGCGGTTCCATGGTTTCGTGCCCGGCGGCGTCTTCTGGGACCTGTTCGGCTTCGCGGATGAGGTGATCGCGGAGCGTGTCGTTGACACCTTGTCGACCGCGAGATGAGTGCGTCGTCGCCGCCGGCCCGGCAGCTCGGGGTCGTCGCCTACGATCTGCGATTCGCGGCCGATCACTTCCCCGGGATCGGCACGCACGCGTTCTGCCTGCTGGAGGGTCTGCTCGAGCTGCCCGGGGAAGAGCGCTACATCGTCCTCTGGAATCCAGAGCTCAAGCAGTCTCGATTCGACCTCGCTCCGATCCGCGAGCATCCCCGCGTCACGTGGGTGGAGCGGCCGTGGGCGCCGGTCGCCCCGCATCTCCTCATGCGGCTCGGCGGGTGGCTGAGAGAGGTGTCGCCGGACCTCTATTTCTCGCCCTTCTATCTGCTGCCGGTCGGCGCGAACTGTCCCTGCGTCCTGACCCTGCACGATGTCTGGCCCCTGCGGCTGCCCGGCGGGCTGCCATTCCTGAGGCGCATGTTCTATCAGCTGATGATCGCGTGGGCAGCACGCGCTCGGCTGGTGGTGACGAGCAGCCAGTTCAGCAAGGCCGAGATCTCCGAACTCTCCGCCGTCGGGCCCGACCTCGTCCGTGTGGTGCACCTGGGCGTGCCGCCCGAGCGCAATCAGCTCGAACCGCGCCGGCCTGCCTCGCTGCCGCGCGATCCGTATGCCCTGATCGTGGGCGTGAACAAGCCGCACAAGAACCTGCCCATGCTGGCGCGTGCGTGGGCGCTTCTCGGAGATCGCCCGCCGCTTCACTTGGTCTCCGCCGGCCCCATCGACCCGCGTCACCCGCGGTTCGACACGCTCGCGCGCGAGGCCGGCGCCCGGCAGGTCACGGTGCTCGGTCGGGTCGAGGAGGATGAGCTGGCCTGGCTGTACTCGCATGCCACCGTGGTGCTGTTCCCCACGCGGTACGAGGGATTCGGCTTCCCGCTCGTCGAGGCGTTCCGCCATGGCGCAGCCACGATCGCCAGCGACATCCCGACCCTGCGCGAGACCGGCGAGGGCGCCGCGCACTTCTGCGACCCCGATGACCCGGAGGCCTGGGCGGCGGCGATCGAGCGTGTCTCCCGCGATGCCGGATGGCGCGCCCAGCTCCAGGACGCCGGGCTCGAGCGCGTCCGTCACTTCACGTACGAGCGCTGTGCGCGCGAGACACTCGCGGTGATGCGCGAGGCCCTCACTTCCGAGGCGGATCCCACGTGAGGATCGTGCACGTCTACAAGGACTACCACCCGCCCGTGCGTGGAGGGATCGAGCAGACCATCGAGCGCATGGCCTGTGCCCAGGTGCAGGCGGGTCACGAGGTGACGGTGCTCGTGTCCGCCAGCGGCGGCCGCGACACGCGCCGCGAGCGGATCGCCGGCGTGCACGTGATCCGCGTCGCCGAGTGGGCACGGGCGATGTCGGCGCCACTCTGCCCGTCGTTCCCGAGCGAGTTGGCAGCGCTCGCTCCCGACCTGTGGCATCTGCACTACCCCAATCCCACCGGCGAGGTGAGCTGGCTCATGCATCGGCCGCCCGGCGCTCTGGCGGTGACGTACCACGCCGATGTGGTGCGGCAGCGCCTCGTGATGCCGGTCTACGGAGCGCTCGTGCGCCGGCTGCTCGCGCGCGCCGACGTGCTCATGCCCACCTCCGACCGATACATCGAGCATTCGCCCTATCTGCGGCCCCACCGCGACAAGTGCCATGTCGTGCCCCTGGGGATCGACCTGTCGCCCTTCGCCGGGCTCACGCGCGACGATCCCGGCGCGGTCGCACTGCGCCAGCGCTACGGTGGAACTTTCGCGCTGTTCGTGGGGCGGCTGCGCTACTACAAGGGCGTCGACGTGCTGCTCGAGGCGATGGCGCGCTGGGACGGCCGTCTCGTGGTGGTCGGCGACGGCCCCGAAGAGGCCCGACTCCGCGAGCGGCACACGCGCCTCGGGTTGGGCGACCGCGTGGTGTTCGCCGGCGCCGTGGACGATGGCTCGCTCCGCACGCATCTCGCCGCTGCCGACGTCGGCGTGCTGCCGAGCACGCACGCGAGCGAGGCCCTCGGCATCGCCATGATCGAGTACCTGGCGGCCGGGCTGCCGGTGATCTGCACCGAACTCGGTACCGGCACCACGTTCGTCAACCGCGACGGCGAGACCGGCCTCGTGGTGCCTCCGGGCGACCCCGATGCGCTCGCCGCGGCGCTGCGCCGGCTCATGGGCGACGCCGCGCTCCGTGCGCAGTTCGGCGGGGCAGGCCGCGCGCGGGCGCGCGACGTGTTCTCGCTCGAGGCCATGATGCGACAGCTCGACGCGGCGTATGCCGCGGCGCTCGCCCGAGCGGCCGCGCGCAGCATGGGCCGGCAGGCCGCGTGAGGGCGCCCGTCCGGTGGTTCGGGCTGGGTCCGGTGTTCGCCCCGGGGCCGGCGTGGATGCTGTTGGCCTGCGTCGTGGCCGGCGTGCTCGGTGGCGCGCGGCTCTGCGACCCGGGGCTCTGGTGCGATGAGATCTACACCGCGCGATGGGCGCGGCTCGACCTGCCCGGTCTGATCGCCGCACTGCGACTGGACCTGCACCCGCCGCTCTACTTCCTGCTCGAGGCCGCGGTCGTGCGCCTCTTCGGCGGCGACGAGACCGGGCTGCGACTGCTGTCGGTGGCGGCCGGCGTCGCGACGGTGGCGGTGAGCTACTGGGCGTTCCGTCCCGTGATCGATGAGCGGCTGTGCGCGGCGACGGCGTGGATGCTGGCGCTGTGCCCGCAGTTCTTCCTGTACTCGCGCATGGCGCGTTACTACGCGCTGGCCGCGCTGATCGCCATGTTCGCACATGGGCTGTTCGTGCGGCTCGCCGTCAAGCGCGGAGGCCCGCGCTCATGGCTGCTGTACGGACTCAGCGTCGCGGCACTGCTCTACACATCCTACGTGGCCGTGTGCCTCGTGCTCGCGCACTTCGTCTGGGCGCTGGCCGCACAGCGGAGGCGTCCGCGCCTGTGGAAGGCGTGGATCGCCGCGGCCGGCGGCGGCTTCGTGCTGTTCCTGCCATGGTTCGCGGCACTGGTGCAGCAGGTGCAGCAGGTGCGCGGCCTGCTGCCTTCGGTGGTCTCGGGCCCCTCGGGGCTGGCGCTCATGCTGGCCTTCGACCTGCACGCGCTCACGGCCACCGAGCTGCTCGCGCCGTGGGATCCCGCCGGCGTGGCGGGACTGCTCGGCGGCAGCGCGCTGCTGGCGCTCGGCGCGCTCGCCGCAGTGCGACGTGGTCTCGGTCGCTCGGTGCTGCTGCCCTCGCTCACCGCGCTCGCGCTGGCGTGGCTCGTGGTGGGCGCCATGGCGCACGCCACGCCGTTCGTGGGCCTGCCTGCGCGAACGCTGTTCATGTGGCCGTTCGCCGCCGTCGTGTTCGCCGTCGCTGCGCTGGATCCGGTCTATCCGCGGGTGCTGCGCCTGCTGCTCACGGGAGCGCTCCTCGTGGCCTGGACGGCGGGCTGGGTGCATCTGCACCGGGCCGAGGGCTGGATGAACCCGATCCACCTCACACCGGGCAGAGAGGTGGCGGGATCGCTGCGCGCGAACCTGCGGCCCGGGGATGGCGTGCTGGCCGAGGACGACACCGGAGTGCCGTACTACCTCTTCGAGCGTGCGGCCACCCGCGTGCCGTTCGCGGACCCCGTCATGCCCGTGCCCACGCTGGCACTGCTGAGCGATCCGTCGATCGAGCGCATCTGGTTCGTGCGCCTCTCACGTGACTACAGTCAGCGTGGCCGCGGCAGCCACGACGCCGCGGCGCGGCTCGCCGACTGGGGGCGCCTGGCGGAGGAGCGCGGCTGGCTCGAGATCGACCCCACGTACCAGGCACTCAAGCGCCGCGCCACCGGGCTGCCGGGCTACCGCCATCGCATCGTGGTCCAGCGCTG
This sequence comes from uncultured bacterium, assembly GCA_902826705.1. Classification (GTDB taxonomy): domain Bacteria; phylum Eisenbacteria; class RBG-16-71-46; order RBG-16-71-46; family RBG-16-71-46; genus CADEFY01. The sequence goes on along the minus strand of CADEFY010000010.1, from coordinate 11,764 downwards.
GGAACGCCCGCGCCCGAGCTCTCCGGACACCCCCTGACGGGGCGCGCATCGGGAACCCACGTCGCCCTCCGCTGGTATCCCGTGACGGGCCGGCGTGCACCGGCGGTCGGGAAAGCCGTTACCGCAAGCGGGTTTGACCGACTGCTGCCGGTTCTCTACCTTTTCGAGCCGAAGAGTCCGTCCGCTGCAGGCTCCCTCGACGTCCGGAGGGCCCGGCCCCGCCTGTCCGCACGGATGCCACAGACGACTCTCGAGGGATGGACATGAGGATCCTGGTCACGGGAGGCGCGGGCTTCATCGGCTCGCATCTCTGCGAGGAGTTGCTGCGCCGAGGCCACGAGGTCTGGGCGCTGGACGATCTGTCCACCGGCTCCGTCGCCAATCTCTCGACGTTCGAGCGCCACCCCCGGTTCCGTTTCCTCGAGGGGGACGTGCAGGACCAGGCCCTCGTCTCCGGCCTCGTCGCCCAGTGCGACCAGGTCGTGCATCTGGCCGCCGCGGTGGGCGTCAAGTACGTGCTGGAGCATCCGCTGCGCTCCCTGCTCACCAACATCCGCGGCACCGAAGTCGTGCTCGAGGCCTGCCATCTGCACCGCCGCAAGGTGCTGGTCACTTCGACGAGCGAGGTGTACGGCAAGGGCGTCACGGTGCCCTTCGCCGAGGATGACGACCGCCTGATGGGACCGTCGCACAAGCTGCGCTGGTCGTATGCGGCGGGCAAGGCGGTCGACGAGTGCCTCGCCTATGCCTACCACCAGCAGTACCAGTTGCCGGTGGTGATCGTGCGGTGCTTCAACACGTGCGGGCCGCGGCAGTCGTCGGCCTACGGCATGGTGATCCCCAACATGGTGCAGCGTGCGCTGCGCAACGACCCGATCCTCGTGTATGGCGACGGACGGCAGTCGCGCTGCTTCGGCGCGGTGTTCGACGTGGTGCGCGGCATGCTCATGCTGATGGACGCGCCCGAGGCCGAGGGCGAGGCGTTCAATCTGGGATCCGACGAGGAAGTCACCGTGCTCGAGCTGGCGCAGCGGATCAAGGCGCTGTGCCACAGCGACTCGGCGATCCAGTTCACCCCCTACGAGCAGGTGTACGGCGCCGCGTTCGAGGATATGCGCCGGCGCGTGCCGGACCTGCGCAAGATCCGTCGGTTCGTGGGCTACCGCCCGCAGGTCTCGCTCGACCGCCTGCTCGAGCTGACGATCCGCGACACGTGCGACCAGATGGGCATCCCGTGCCCCATCGAGGTGGCGGCCGAGTAGCACCGAGCCGCCGCACGACCCGGAGTCCCCCTTGCCCCTGGCCGCATTCCCGCTCGCCGCGGCACTCGCGTGGCTCGCCGTGCCGCTGGTGATCCGCTTCGCGATCGCGATCGGGTTCCTGGATCAGCCCGACCCACGCAAGCTCCACACCACCGCCACTCCGCTCCTGGGCGGGGTGGGCGTGTTCGCGGCCGCGCTGGCGACGTGGGGTGTGGCGATGCCGCTCATGCCGCATGTGGCCGCCGATTGGGAGGCCTACTATCTGCTCACGGGAGCGGCTGTGGCGCTGGGCGTGGGGGTGTGGGACGACCGCTTCGGCATGCAGCCCTCGGTCAAGATGCTCGGCCAGGCGGCCGCGGCCACGCTCCTGCTCGCGGGCGGGGTCACGCCCGAACTCGGCCTGCCGGTGGGCATCGAGGCCGCGCTGGCGCTCGTGGCGCTGATCGCGCTCATGAACGCCGTCAACTTCCTCGACAACATGAACGGCATGGTGGGCGGCATCGCCGCGATCACCCTGGCGGCGTTCGGCTGGACGTCGCTCGACCGCGGCGCGCTGGGGATCGCGGCCGCGCAGTTCGCGCTGGCGGGCGCCTGCGCCGGCTTCCTGCCCCATAACTTCCCTCGGGCCCGCATCTTCCTGGGGGACGCGGGGAGCCTGTTCCTGGGGTATAGTCTCGGCGCTTCGGCGCTGCTCGCCCTGCGGGCGACACCCCCGGGGTGGGGCCAGGCCGGCCCCCTGCTCATGCTCGCGTACCCCGCGTTCGACATGTTGTTCGTGATCGTGACGCGCATGCGCGACGGCCGCCCGGTCTGGCTGGGCGGCAAGGACCACTCCAACCACCGATTGGCGACCCTCCTTCGATGCCCGACACGAACCGTTCTCCTGATCTGGTGCAGTACGGCCGTCCTCTGCGCCGGCGGAATCGCTATTCTGCGGCAGCCCCTGCCGCTGCCGACGCTCCTGTGGTGGGGCCTGTCGACGACGCTGCTGGCCTGGAGCGGGCTGCGACTATCGTCCGTGCCCCTCGCCCCGAGGGCCTGAGCAGCCCCAGCCGTCCTGCCGCGGCGCCACGCGTGCACCGCGACCCCGACGAGCACGATCTCAAGCTGCGCGACCTCGTGATCCACATGGCCAAGGGCCTCGTCGACCATCCGGACGACGTGACCTGCGAGATCCTGGCGGCCGGGGACGACGGCGTGCTCGAACTCAACACGCATCCCGACGACATGGGCCACGTGATCGGTCGCGAGGGCCGCACGGCGCGCGCGCTACGGCTGGCGCTGGGCGCTGCGGCGTCCCGCATCGACCGCCGCGTCACGCTGGAGATCACCGACTGAGGTTCGTGCAGCTGGCGCGCGTCGGTCGTCCGCATGGGCTGGACGGCGAGGTCTACATCGACCGCTGTGCGCTCACCCCCGAGCAGCTCCTCGCGCTCGGTACGGTCGAGTGGCGCAAGGACGACCGCCGCCGCACGCTCACGCTGCGAGACGCGCGCGCCACGCACGACCGGTTGCTCGTGCGCTTCGCCGAGGTGCTACTGCGCGACATCGCCGCCACGCTGACGCCTGGCGAGCTGTGGGTGGAGGCGGAGCGGCTCCCGGACCTGGGGCCGACCACGGCCTACACGTTCCAGCTCGTCGGCCTCGCGGCGATGACGCCGACAGGCGAGCGCATCGGCACGATCCGCGACGTGGTGCAGAACGCCGGGCAGCAGCTCTTCGCGATCGACCGCGACGGCCGCGAGCTGCTGGTGCCCGCGTTCGGGGCGTTCCTCAAGCGTGTCGACCTTGCGGCCGGCGTCGCCGAGCTGGACCTTCCGCCGGGGTTCGAGGAGCTGTAGGCCGGCCCCGGCCGGTGCGTCGCGCAGGAGGGAGCAGGATGCGAAGGGTCGCACTCGCACTCGCACTGTTCGCAGCGACCTCCGCCGCCCGTCCCGCACCCGTGGAGGTCACGGTCTTCGCCGCGGCCTCACTCGCCGGCGCGACCGCCGATCTGGCGCGGCAGTACGAGCGTGCGCACCCGGGCGTGCGTGTGCGGCTCGTCACCGCGGGCTCGCAGCAGCTCGTGGCGCAGCTCGAGCAGGGCGCCTCGGCCGACGTGTTCGCCTCGGCGGACGCACGCTGGATGGAGCGCCTCGCGGCCGCGCATGCGCTGGCCGCACCGGCGGAGCCACTCGCCCACAACCTGCTCGCGCTCATCGTGCCGCGGGCGAACCGCGCCCGCATCGCGCGCGTGGACGACCTGGCGCGCGCCGGTACGCAGCTCGTGCTCGGTGCGCCCGCGGTGCCGGTGGGCGCCTACGCCCGCGCGATGCTCGCCCGCGCGGTCCCCGACTCGGGGACGCGCGCGCGTGTGCTGGCGAACGTGCGCTCCGAGGAGGAGAGCGTCAGTGGTGTGCTCGCCAAGGTGCAACTGGGTGAGGCCGACGCCGGGGTCGTGTACCGCTCCGACGTGACCGCCGCCGTCGCGCGGCATGTGCGCATCGTGGCGCTGCCGGACTCCGTGCAGCGGCCCACGACCGCGTTCATCGCACCGCTCGCGCGCGCGACGCAGGCCTCGCATGCGGCCGCATTCGTCGCGTGGACGCGCTTGCCCGCCGGCCAGCGTGTGCTCGTGACCCACGGCTTCCGGGCGGCGGCCAGGCCGTGACACGCCATGACGGGGACCGCGGACTGCTCGCGGTGGCCGCGTGCGTCACCGCGGGCGTGGCGGCGCTGCTCGTGCTGCCGCTCGTGGCGCTGGTGGTGCGCGCCTCGCCGGCCGCACTCGCGGCGCGGCTCGTGCAGCCCGAGGTGCTCGCGGCGCTGCAGCTGAGCGTCACCACGAGCCTGCTCGCCACCGCGCTCGCGCTGATGCTGGGGGTGCCCGTGGCGTGGCTGCTCGCGACGCACCGGTTCCGCGGCCAGCGCGCGCTCGAGACGCTGCTCGACCTGCCGCTCGTGCTGCCGCCCACGGTGGCGGGACTCGCGCTGCTGCTGGCGTTCGGGCGCATGGGGCTCGCGGGCGGAGCGTTGGGCGCATTCGGCGTGACGCTGCCCTTCACGACCGCGGCCGTGGTGCTGGCGCAGGTGTTCATGGCGCTGCCGTTCGTGATCGGTCCCGTGCGTGCAGGGCTGTTCGCGGTCGACCCGCGGCTGCCCGAGGTGGCGCGCACGCTCGGCGCGAGCGAGTGGCGCGTGCTCCGGCGCGTCACGCTGCCGCTCGCAGCGCCGGCGCTCGCGACGGGCGCATCGATGGCGTTCGCCCGTTCGCTCGGCGAGTTCGGCGCCACGCTCACGTTCGCCGGCAACCTGCCGGGCGTGACGCAGACGATGCCATTGGCGGTGTACGTGGCGATGCAGACCGACCTCGAGGCGGCCGTGGCGCTCGCGCTGCTGCTCGTCGTGCTCTCGTTCGGGCTGCTCGTCGCCCTGCGCGCGCTCGACCCGTCGCGCCGGAGTCCGCGTGCTCCGCGCTGAACTCCACCTGGAGCGGGGCGCGTTCACGCTGCAGGCGTCCCTCGCCGTTCCAGCGGGCGCGGTGCTCGCCGTGGTGGGCGAGAACGGCTCGGGCAAGACCACGCTGCTGCGCGCGTTGGCCGGGCTCGAGCGCCCGGACCGCGGCCGCATCGAGGTGGCGGGCGAGGTGTGGTGTGACACCGCGAGCGGCGCGTGGCGGGAGGCGTCCGAGCGGTCGGTGGGCTGGGTGCCGCAGGACCTCGCGCTCTTCCCGCAGCTTCGCGTGCACGAGCAGATCGCCTTCGGGCTGGCCGCACGCGGCATGCGCCCCGGAGCCGTGCAGGAGACGGTGTCCCGGTGGCTCGAGCGGTTGTCGCTCGGCTCGCTCGCGCAGCGCCGACCGCACGAGTTGTCGGGCGGCCAGCAGCAACGCGTGGCGCTGGCGCGGGCTCTCGCTCCTGAACCGCGACTGCTGCTGCTCGATGAGCCACTCGCCGCGCACGACCCGCAGACCCGTGCCGCCTCGAGGCGCGTGCTGCGCGAGGTGAGTGCGCTGCACGCGGGCGTCACGCTGTGGGTCACGCACTCCCCGGTCGAGGCGCTGGCCGCTGCCGCGCAGGTGGCGGTGCTCGAATCGGGATCGCTCGTGCAGTGCGCCAGCCCCGACGAGGTCGTGCGCGCTCCGGGTTCGCCGTGGATCGCCGAGTTCCTCGGCCTGCAGCGGTTCTCGGGGCAGGTGCTCGCGCGCGAGTCGGGCGCTCCGGTGCGTGTCGCGGTCGCGGGCGGCGTGCTGCACGCGGCCGAGGCTCCCGAGGCCGCTCACACGGTCTCCCTGCTGCTGCACCCGCACGACGTGACGCTGTCCCTGGCGCCGCCACAGGGAAGCGCGCGCAACCACTTCGAGGGCGAGGTCCTCGAGCTGGTGCCCGAGCCGCCGCGCGGCGACCGGCTCCGCGTGCGCCTCGCCACGCGGCCCGCGCTGACGGCCGAGATCACGCGTCAGGCCGCCGAGGCGATGGCGCTGGCGCCCGGGGTGCGCGTGCACGCGAGCTTCAAGGCCACCGCGCTGCGTGCCATCGAGTGACGCGGACGCCGGTCGGGCCGCTGTGATATCCCTTCGGCCTCTGGCCCCACTCCCCGAGGTCCCATGCGCATCACGCTGCTGACGATCTTCCCCGAGTTCTTCCCGGCCACGTTCGCCGACGGCATGATCCGCGTGGCGCGCGAGAAGGCCAAGCTCGCGATCGACGTGCTCGACCTGCGTGACTTCACCGAGGATGCGCACCGCTCCACGGACGACTATCCCTTCGGCGGCGGCGTGGGCATGATCATGAAGATCGAGCCGGTGGACCGCGCGCTCGCCTCGCTCGCACTGCCCGCCAAGGGCGAGCGCGGCCCCGGCACGCGCGTGGTGCTCACCTCGCCGCAGGGCCGGCCGTTCACGCAGGCGCGCGCCATCGAGTGGGCGCAGCTCGATCACCTCGTGATCCTGTGCGGGCGCTACAAGGGCATGGACGAGCGCGTCGCCGAGCACCTGGTGGACGAGGAGTTCTCGCTGGGCGACTTCATCCTCTCGGGGGGCGAGCCGGCGGCGCTGTGCGCGGTGGACGCCGTCGCGCGGCTGCTGCCCGACGTGGTGGGGCGGTTCGATTCGGTGGAGAGCGACTCGTTCCACTCGGGCCTGCTCGATTGCGCCTACTACACGCGTCCGGCCGAGTACCGCGGCTGGCCCGTACCGGAGGTGCTCATGTCGGGTCACCACGCCAACATCGCGCGGGCGCGGCGCGAGGAGGCGCTGCGCCGCACGTACGAGCGCCGCCCCGACCTGCTCGCGAACGCGGACCTGAGCGACGCGGACCGCCGGTTCCTGCGGGGACTCGAGCGCGCGCGACCGGCGCCGGAGTCGTGAGCGGCGAGGCTCCCCGCGGCGTCGCGCGCAACGCGGGACTGCTGGTGGTGGCGCAGGCGGTGAGTCGGCTGCTCGGGCTCGTCGTGCTGGTGGCGATCACGCGCACGTTCGAGGTCGACACGTACGGCCGGTTCGCGCTGGCCATGACGCTCGTGACCGTGCTGTCGCCCCTCGTGGACCTGGGCCTCGACCAGCACCTCACGCGTTCGGCCGCTCAGGCGCCCGCCAGCGCCCGAGCACTGCTGTCCTCGGCGATCGGCCTGCGCCTCGCGGTGGCGGGCGCTGCGCTGCCACTCGCGCTCGGCGTGTCGTGGGCGCTCGGGCATGCGCCGCAGAGCCGTGAGCTGCTCGGCTGGCTCTGGGTGATCAACGCATGCGCCGTGCTGTCGGGAGCGTGGAGCGCGATCTTCCGCGCGCGCGGCCGCATGGACCTGGAGCTGCTCGCCACTGTGCTCAGCAAGGTGATCACGGCGGGCGCCGCGCTCGCCATGATCGTCGCGGGACGTTCGCTCGTGCAGGTCACGATCGCGCAGGCTGCTGCGGCGGTCGCGGGCACGATCGCCGTGGCGGCGCTGGGCGCAGCCACGACGGGATGGCCGGAGTGGCGCGGCCTGCGCCGCGACTGGGGCCCGCTCATGCACGGAGCGCTGCCGTTCGCACTCACGTCGGTGCTCGTGATGCTGTCCATGCGCGTCGACACGCTGCTGCTGGCACAACTGCAGGGCACCCGCGCGGTGGGCTTCTACAACGCCGGCACCAACCTGCTGTTCGGCGCCATGCTGCTGTCGCAGGCCATCGTCACCGCGGTGTTCCCGGTGCTCGCGCGCATGGGTCGGCTCGACGGCGAGGAGTCGCGCGGCCTGATGCGCCGGTCGCTCACGGTGTCGCTCGTGTGCAGCGTGCCGTTCGCGGTGGTCGCGCTGTTGCAGCACGAGCGCGTCATGACGGCGGTCTACGGCGCCGAGTACGCACCCGGCGCCACCGCGCTCGCGGTGCTCATGGCCGCGCTGCCGGTGCTGTTCCTCACCAACCTGTTCGGGCATCTGCTGGGGGCCGTGGGGCAGCAGCGCCTCGTGCTGCGCATCGCCGCCACCAACCTGCTCGTGAACGTGGTGTTCAACCTGCTGCTGATCCCCGCGCTCGGTCCGCTGGGCGCCGCCATCGCCACGCTCGCGACCGAACTGTGCGGCCTCGCTGCGTTGTCGTTGCTGCTGCGGTCGCGCGCCTCGGCGATCGTCGCGTGGGGCTCGGTGGGCCGGGTCGCGCTCGCCGCCCTGGCACTGGGCGTCGCGCTCTGGCTCGCGGCCGCGCTGCCGCTCGCCGCCACGCTCGCGATCGGGGGAGCGGCATACGCCACGGCGCTGTTCGCGACCGGCGTCGTGCGCGCGGCCGACCTGCGCGCGCTGCTGCCGCGCGGGACCGCGGCATGAGCGGGTCGCGACGCGACGACGCCACCCGCCTGCGCGTGGCGATCGACGCGCGCCCCACGCAGCCGGGGTTCCTCGGTCACGAGGGGCGCGGCATCGGCCGCTACGCCGTGGAGCTGGTGGCGGCGCTGGCTCGTCGCGCGGACCTCTCGATGGAGCTCTGGTACCAGCAGGGACTCGAGCTGCCGGCCGCGGGGGTGCCCGCGGGGGCCAGCACGCGCATGCTGCCCCGCCTTCCGCTGCCGATGCGCGACCGGCTCTCGTCGCAGATCACGGTGCCGCTCGCCATGCGCGCGACGCGCGCCGACCTCGTGCACGTGCTGGCGCACACCGATGCGCCCGCGTGGCCCTCGGCGCGCTCCGTGGTGACCGTGCATGACCTGATCCTCGAGTTGTTCCCGCACCTCTACGCGGGCTCGCACTCCGCACTGCACCGCGTCGCGCGCGGACTCGAGGCGCGGGCCCTGGCGGGGGCGCGCGTGCTGGTGGCCGACTCGGCCTCGACGCGCGACGACCTCGTGCGACTGCATGGCCTGCCGCCCGAGCGGATCCGCGTGGCGCACCTGGCGGTGTCGGAGCGATTCAAGCCGCCGGCTGCGGCGGAGGTCGCGGCGCTCCGGCAGCGGCTCGCGCTGCCCGAGCGGTTCGTGCTGTACGTGGGCGGCATCGATGCACGCAAGAACGTCGCGACGCTGGTGGACGCCTTCGGCCAGGCGCAGCGCCGCGGCCTGCCGCCCGACGTGGCGCTGGTCCTCGCGGGGCGCTTCGAGCACGCCGCCGAGTGGCCGGCGCTGCGCGAACGTGCGGCTGCGCTCGGCGAGGCGTTCCGGCCCGTGGGGTTCGTGGGCGATGCCGACCTGCCCGCACTGCTCGGCTCTGCGACGGTGTTCGCGTTCCCGTCGCTCTACGAGGGCTTCGGCCTGCCACCGCTCGAGGCGATGGCGTGCGGCACGGCGGTGGTGAGCAGTTCGGCCGGCTCGCTCGCCGAGGTGGTGGGGGATGCCGCCGTCGTCGCGGCGCCCGACGACCCGGCCGCGTTCGCGGACGCGATCCTGCGGCTCGTGGCCGACCCCGAGCAGGCGGCGGCGCTCGCCGCCCGCGGCCGGGCGCGCGCCGCCACGTTCACCTGGGACGCCTGCGCCGCGGCCACGGTGGAGGCGTACCGGATGTGCCGGGCGGGCTGATCCAGGCTGGAACCGCGGCAGTGCCACGCTGGTACAATCCGTCGAGGCGATACATGCTCCCTCCACCGGCCCGTTCCGCAGCCTTCGCTCTTCTCGCCGCGCTTCTGGTGAGCGGCTGCGCGGACTCGCCGGTCGCACCGCCCGGGCCGCCGGCCGTGCACGATCCCGACTCGCCGGCCGCAGTGGTGCGACAGCTCGAGCAGGCGTGGAACGAACGCGACACGACACGCGTGCAGCGCCTGCTCACGGACGACTTCGAGTTCGTGTTCTCGGCTGCGGATTCGGCGGGCAACCCGTTCCGCGCCAGCCCGTGGGACATCGAGGACGAGATCCGTGCGTGCCGGCACTTGTTCGGCACGGGGAGCGATGGGAGGCCGGCGGCGGACCGGATCACGCTGATGTTCGAGCGCACGCTGATGGCGGTGCCCGACGACCGGCCCGGACGCGACCCGGCGGCGCACCGCATGATCTGGACGAGCGTGACGCTCAGCGTGTTGGTGAGCGAAGGGGGGGTGCAGTCCTCGTTCGAGGTGCAGGGTAAGGCCCGGTTCTTCCTCGTCCGCGGCGACTCCGCCCGGGTGGATCCGCCCGCCGGCGCGGGCCGCTGGTTCCTCGAGCGTTGGGAGGACGAGACGCTGCCGACCGTGGCGAAGCGCAGCATGCCCGCACAGAGCCGCACCATCGGGCAGCTCAAGGCGCTGTACCACTGAGCACCCCCGCACCCCCGCACCCCCCAGAACCCCGCGCCAACCGCCCCGGATTGGACCTGCCGGGCCCGGAACGGCTATAGTCCCCGGCCGTTTCGTGTGCGCCCGTTCCACGGGCGTCCGTGTCATGAAAGGACACCGTGATGATCCTGATCCAGAAGATCGAGAACGCTCAGATCAAGAGCGACCGCCCCGACCTGCTGCCCGGCCACACGGTCGAGGTGAGCGTGCGCGTGATCGAGGGCGACAAGGAGCGCCAGCAGAAGTTCCGCGGCGAGGTGATCAACGTCCGGGGCGCTGGCATGCGCAAGACGTTCACCGTGCGCAAGATCTCCGAGGGCGTGGGTGTCGAGCGCACGTGGCCGCTGCACTCGCCGTCGATCGGCGGGATCAAGGTGCTCGGTCAGAAGAAGGTGCGCCGCGCCAAGCTGTTCTACCTGCGCCGCAAGCGGGGCAAGGCCGCGCGACTGAAGGACCGTCAGGTCACGCAGTCCGCCACCTCCGGCGACGCGTGAGCGAACCGCGCTGGCGATCGCTGGCGCGCGATGAGTCCCGCCTCGCGGCGGGTCGCGCCCTGATCGCCGGTGTGGACGAAGTGGGCCGCGGGCCGTTGGCAGGACCCGTGGTGGCTGCGGCGGTGGTGCTCGACCCCACACTCGAGTGGGACGGCATCGATGACAGCAAGAAGCTGTCGGCCGAGCAGCGTGAACGACTCCATGCCCGGGTGCTGCAAGGCGCCCGGGCATGTGCTTGGTCCGTGGTGGGGCCGCGGGCGATCGACCGGCTCGACATCCGCCGCGCCTCGCTGCTCGCCATGCAGCGCGCCGTGCACCGGCTGCGACTGGTGCCCGAGCTGGCGCTGATCGACGGCAACGCCGAGGTCCCGGGGCTGCGCGTGCCGCAGCGCTGTGTCGTTCAGGGCGATGCCACTGCGCTGTCGATCGCCGCCGCGAGCATCGTGGCCAAGGTGATCCGCGACCGGCTCATGCAGCGGTTCGACGCCGTGTGGCCGGGCTATGGATTCGCCAGGCACAAGGGCTATCCCACGCCCGAGCATCTGGCCGCGCTGCGCGAGCACGGACCCTGCCGCTTGCACCGCTTCAGTTTCGCGCCCGTGCACGCGCTGGAACTGCCGCTCGGCTGACGCGGAGCGGCCGCGCTTGCCGGCAGTCGCCGCGGGCGCCAGAGTCGCGAACGCCCCTGGTCCTCGGCCCGCCCCCGCGGAGTGCCCATGGCCTTCGCCCAGTCCCGCGGCCGTGCGGGGGAGCAGCTCGCGGCCGCCTACTTCGAGTGTCGCGGGCTGCCGGTGGTGGCGCGCAACGTCCGGCTCGGTGGCGTCGAAGTGGACCTGGTGGTCGACGACGGTGCCTCGCGGGTGATCGTCGAGGTGCGGCTGCGCTCGCGCACGGATTTCGGCAGCGCAGCGGCCACGGTGAGCGTGCCCTTCCTGGCCCGCACCTGGAGCCGGCGCCGCCTCCTGATGGCGGCCTCGGTGCTGATGGCGGCCACCGGCGCCGGGTTCGGGCTGGCCACGGCGCTGCCGGTGCTGGCGGTGGTGGCGTTCATCGGTACCGCCAACCCCACCGGGGGCGATGTGAGCGTGTTCGTGCCGGTGGAGCAGGCCGTGCTCTCGCAGACGGCAGCCGATCAGCATCGCACCGCCCTGTTCGCCCGCTACGCCCTGGTCGGCTCGCTGTCGTTGGCCGCAGGCTCGGCGGCAGCCGGGTTGGTGCCGGCCCGGGCCGCCTTCGCCCTCTACGGGGCGGTGGGCCTGGTGGGTATCGTCCTCTATCACCAACTGTCGCCGACGGTGGAGGTGGGGGCGTCGGCCCTGTCC
>CADEFY010000009.1:13012-23857 GCA_902826705.1 uncultured bacterium | reverse complement strand
CGATCACCGCCCACGAGTCGGGCTCGCCCGCGACGCGCCCGCGATAGAGCGTGGTCTGCACGGGCGCCGGGCGGCGGCCCTGCGCGTCGGTGATGGTGACGACGTTGCCCTCGCCCATCAGGTCGTAGGGCTCGAGCTCGAGCACCACCTCATTGCCGTCGGCGAGCGGCAGCGCGAGCGTGCCACCCTGCTCGCGCTCGAACTCCTCCACGGCGTTCGCGTCGAGTCGGAGGCGCGCCACCTCCGGGCGCATCGCGAGCGCTGCGTTCGGCCGGGCCGGCCACGCCGTGGCGCGCGAGAACACGGCCGCGGCCTGCACGGGGCCAGTCAGCGTGGACAGCGCGAGCAGGCCGGCGGCCCACCCGATCGTCGTACGCGTGCGGGGCATCTTCACGTCAGCTCCTCAGCGAGATGGTGTGACGGGGATCCGCAGCCCGGGCTCAGCGCCAGGGTCGGGCCATGAAGGTGAGCAGGACGACGAACAGGATCGATTGCACCGCGTTGCCGGCGCGCCAGCGGCCGAGCTGGGTCTTCCAGTCCACGGGGTCGCCGCCGTTGCCCTCGCTGCGCCCCGCCGCGTTGGCCGCCGCGCGCGACAGCGCCGCGAGCCGCCCGGCGGCGGAGAGGTCGACGACGAGGAACAGCAGCACTTGCAGCACCCAGAGCCCGTTCACGATGCGGAACGTGGGCGTGTCCGCCATGCGGTAGCCGAGCTGCATGCCGAGCAGATTGCCGACCACGCCCAGCGCGATCAGCCCGGGCAGGGCGAACATGCGGCTGATGCGCAGATTGGCCTCGAACAGTGCGGCACGCACCGGCCAGTCGGTGGCACGTCGCGCGGCGACGCCGTTCCATTGTGTCGCGAAGAGGGCGGCCACGAAGAGGAAGGCCGAGAGCAGATGCAGAAAGCGAGCGACGGTGGGGCCGTCCATGAGTGCTCCTGATGACCGGGTCCGAGGGGGGGCCCGCACCCGGGGCGGCCGGGGGGCGGCGGCCCCGGGCAGGCCGGGGCCGAGTGCACGCGGTGAGCTTGACGGCTCGTGCGAGAGGGTGCAACTGGATGCGGACGAACGGCGTTCGCCCGCTCCGCTCCCTTGCGGCATCCTGCGCGCATGGCCCTTCGCTCCGCCCTCCTCGTGCTCGTCCTGCTGGCCGCGCTGCCGCGGCCGGCGCGCGCCCAGGCCCTTCCGGAACCCCCTTTCCCGGTGAAGGACACGTGGCGTCGCAACCGACCCGCCATGGCACGGTTCGACGCGCTCGACCGCAGCGGCCGCAGCGCCGAGGCCTGGCGCTACCTCGACTCGCTGATCACCGATGCCGAGGCCCGTGGCGATCGCTCCACGCTCATGCAGCTGCTCATCAAGCGCGGTGGTACGCAGAGCTATCGCGGCGAGTTCGACCGTGGTGAAGCGGACCTGGTGGCGGCGGACCGGATCGCGATCGCGCTGCGGGACACCCTCGGCGTGCTCGAGGCCACTCGCTGGCGCGCACTGGCGCGCTCCGACCGCGATCGCGACCTCGAGGCGGGGCGGCTCTGGGCGCGGATGCGCGACTGGGCGCGCGCCTGGGGCAGTCCGTCGCACGAGGGCTGGGCGCGCTGCGGCATGGCGCTGACCGACATGGCCCGTGGCCGCTACACCGAGGCCATCGCGGGCTACAAGCTGGCCCGGCGGCGGTTCGCCGAGGCCCCCGACCCTGCCGGACTGCGACAGGCCGGGGTGGGTCTGCAGCGGGTGCTGCTGCGGCAGCAGCGCTTCGATGAGGTGCGCGAGCTGACGCTGCAGCAGGTGCGTGAGGCGCGCGCGGCGGACGACAAGCTCACCGAGGCGCAACTGCTCAACAACCTCGGCGCGCTCGAATGGTGGCTCGGCGACCCGCGCCGCTCGCTCGATCTCATGCGGCAGTCGCTCGTGGCGTTCCGTGAGGGCGAGCGGCGCACCGGCCGCCCCGTCCGTCCGAGCGTGTACGAGAACCTCGCCCGCGCGCTCGCGAGACTGGGTCAGGCGGACGAGGCGGTCGTCATGCTCGAGCGTGCCAGTGAGCAGTGGCGCCCGCGCGATGCCGATTCCTGGGGACACATCGAGACCGTCCTGGGCACGGTCCGCATGGGACAGGATCGTGCCGGTGAGGCCGAGCGGCGTGCCCGGGCGGCGCTCGCGCTGGGGGACTCGCTCACGCCGGACACGCGCCGCAGGGCGACCGCGCTGCTCATGTTGTCGCTCGGGCGTCAGGGGCGCGACGAGGAGTGCCTCGCGCTGGCGCTGCGTCACCGCGGCGATCTCGCGAACGGTCCGCTCGGCTCGGGCGGGGAGCTGCGCACCGAGATCGTCCGGACGTTCCTGCGCAACGGTCGCGCCGGGGAGGCGATGGCCCTGATCGACGGTGTCTCTCCCACCGACACCTGGCTGCAGCCCGCGCGCTGGGATCACGCCTCCTCGTTCCTGCGCACGTGGGCGCTCGCCGAGCAGGGGCACCTGCCGGAGGCGGCCGCGCGCCTGCCGCGCCTCACGCAACAGCTTCTCGCCCTGCGCAGCACGAGCCGCGACTACACGGCGCGCGAGTCGTTCGCGCACGAGGCCGGCGAACTGGCCAGCCTGACCGCGCGCGTGCTCACCGACTCGGCGCTCGTGCTCTCGCCGGCCGCGCGGGCCGAGCGCATGTTCGATGCGCTCCAGCCGCTCAAGGCCATCACGCTCGATGAGCGCATGCGAGCCCCGGGCTCGCCCGACTCGGCGGGCACGGCGCGGCCCGTGACTCTGGCGCGACTGCGCACGCGCGTGCTGCAGGAGGGCGAGCTGCTGCTCGACCTGCACGCCTGTGGCGACCATCTGCTGCTGATCGCCGTGTCACGCCGCGATGTGCGCATGGTCGACCTGGGCACGAACTGGGCGCTGCGCCCGCGGCTCGAGCGCATGCACGAGGTGCTGCGCGGCGCCGATCGCGCGGCCGCCGAGGAGGCAGCCGCGGGGCTGGGTCGCACGCTGCTCGGCGGCGTGGCCGACCTGGTGCGATCGCACCCGGTGCTCGTCTTCTCGCCGAGCGCGCAGCCGCTCGCGCTCGCGGCGATGCGCATGCCGGGCGCGCGCGAGCCGCTCGGCGCGTCGCACACGATCGCGCTCGTGCCGAGCGCCACGGTGTTCGCGCGGCTGCGCGCCGGCTCCGGGCGCGCCAGCGCGCCGCTGGTGGCGCTGGCGGGGGGCGAGGACGCGCGCGGTCGCCGGCTGACCGGCGCCCGCGCCGAGGTGCGCTGGCTGGGACTGCAGTTCTCCGGCGTGCGCACGCCCGAGGCCTCCAGCGCCGAGGCTGCCATGGCGGCGCTGCGCGGCGCCGGCATCGCGCACCTGGCCGGGCACTCCGAGGTGGACGAGGACAACCCGTGGGGCTCGCGTCTGCTCCTCGGTGATGCGGACCGCCCCACGAGCTGGCTGCGCGCCTCGCGCGTGGCGGGTACTCGCCTCTCGAGCCGGCTCGCGGTGCTCTCGGGCTGCAGCTCGATCGGCACGAGCCGCACGGGCGAGGGCGTGATCGGGCTCTCGAGCGCGTTCCTGTCCGCGGGCGTGCCGAGCACGGTGGCGTCGCTCTGGGAGGTCGATGACGCGCGCACCACCGAGATCATGAAGGCGTTCTACCGCGCGCTCGCCGACGGGGCGGGCGCCGGCGAGGCGCTGCGACGCGCGCAGGACGACGTGCGCAGTCGTGCGGCCACGGCGCTGCCGCGCGACTGGGCGGCGTTCACGCTGGTCGGATTGCCGGAGGTGCGTGTAACCTTGCGCCGGACATTGGCTTCGCG
The DNA here is from genome assembly GCA_902826705.1 of uncultured bacterium. Lineage (GTDB taxonomy): Bacteria > Eisenbacteria > RBG-16-71-46 > RBG-16-71-46 > RBG-16-71-46 > CADEFY01. Next base: position 20,067 of record CADEFY010000009.1, on the reverse strand, counting down.
CGTCCTCCCGTGACCGGCCCCGGTCGCGCTGGCAGCCCCCGCTCGCCAGGTCTGTGACGCGCATCGCGAAGGGGCGTCTCATCAGATGACGGGAGACGCGGAGGTGCACGAGGAGGCAGCACTCCTGGCCGCCTGGCGTCGGGACCCCGAGGGGCCCGACGGGCGTGCCGCGGTGCAGCAGCTCTTCGAGCGCTACCGGACCCGCGCCTACGCGTGGTGCTACCGCATGGTGCGCGACCACGAGCAGGCGCTGGACCTGGCGCAGGACGCGCTGCTGCTGGCGTGGCGCGGACTGGCGGGGTTCGACGGGCGTTCGCGGTTCTCGTCATGGCTGTTCCGCATCGTGCGCAACCGCTGTCTGACCGCACTCCGGCCGCGCCGGTTGGTGCGCGATGACCAGGCCGACCCCGACGCCCTCGAGGCCGACGGCGAGGACCCGATCGAACGGTTGGCGACGCTCGAGGAGGAGGGTGCCGTGCTCGACGCGATCCGCGACGTGCTGGACGACGTCGAGCAGCAGGTGCTCTGGATGCGAGCCGTGGAGCGGATGGGGGTGGAGGACATCACGCGGGCGCTGGGCCTGACGCAGGCCTCGGGCGCGCGGGGCGTGCTCCAGAGCGCGCGGCGCAAGCTGCGAGCCCGACTGGGCGATCGCTTCGGGGGGCGTTGATCATGACCGACCGGGCACCGATGGATCTGGACGCGCTGGCGGCGCTGCCCGCCGACGATGTGCGCATCGCACGTCTCGCGCCGCACGAGCGTGCGCAGCTCGCCGCATACCGCGAGTTCCTGCGCGAGCCGCGCGACCTCCCGGCCGAGCGGCTCGCCGACGCCGATGCGCGGCTCGGTGCTGCGCTCGATGACGCCATGGGGCTGCGGCCCGCCTCGCCCGCGCCAGGGGCGCATGCGCGGGCCAGGGAGGCCTCGCTCCTCGACCGCCTGCGCGGTTGGTTCACGCCGGCGACCGGCCCCGCATGGGCGGTGGCGGCGCTGGTCGTGCTGAGCGTGGGCGTGTGGCAGGGGTCACGCGGGCCGGTCCCCGCATCGCGCGAGTCGGTGATGCGGGGCGAGCCCGGGAGCGCCATCGCCGTGGAGCACGACGTGGTCGGCGAGGGTCAGCTCCTGCTCGAGTGGGTGGCGCTCGGCGAGGGCGTCACCTACGAGGTGCGGTGGTTCGATGCCGGCGGACTCGAGCTGCTCGGCCGCACGCCGCTCGGCTCGGAGCCGCGGCTGCATCTGCGGCATGGCCGGCTGCCGGACGGCGTCCCGTCGCGCGAGACGGTCGTGTACCAGGTGGTGGCGCTGCGCGATGGCGACGAGATCGCCCGCTCGGCCAGCACCCCGTTGCGCCTCCCCTGATCGCCTGTCACGCCGAAGGGCCCCCGGAGCGTGTTCGCTCGGGGGCCCTTCGCGCGTTGTAGGAGAAGACGGGCCGGGGTCACCGACCCGGCGATGTGATTCCGGAGGCGATCCGGAGTCCTAGGAGGTGACCCGACCGCGGATCCGCCGAGCCGGAAGCATGGGCCGGCTCGGTGGAGACGCTGTGGTCGTCGTGTGCGAGTGCACGAGGACCCACTGGCCTGGATGCTGACGCGCTGGAGTTCGGGGGAAGTCCGCGCGGCGGCCCAGGCGATGCGATCCGGCCCGGCGGGGCGACCCGCCGGGCCGAGCGTCTCGTGGGCGGGCCCTACTTCTTGGGATCCGGCTTGGAGCGGCCGAACTCGCGGTCGCTCTCGAGCTGCAGATCCTCCTCCTGCGACTCGGCCTGGATGTCGCGGCCCTCGGAGTCGACGAACACCATCTCGACGCGGCGATTGCGCGCGAAGCCGGTCTTGGAGTCCTCGTCCGAGCGCAGGTCGGCCTCGCCCTTGAACGACGTGGTGATGCGCGCGGCATCGATGCCGAGCGCCACCATCACGTTGCGCACGCTGTTCACGCGGTTCTGCGACAGGCGCATGTTGTAGGCGGCGCTGGCGCGGGAGTCGGTGTGACCCTCGAGCCGCACGGTGATCGACGGATAGCGCTTGAGCACGGCCACGATGCCGTCGATCACGCGGCGCGACGTGACCCCGATCGCGTACTTGTCGAGCGCGAAGTGCACGTTGCGCGGGATCCTGAGCTCCTCGGCCGTGGGGACCGATGGCGCAGGCTGCGGCACGGTCTCGCTCGGGCGGATCGGTTCGGGCGCCGGGGGTTGCACCACCACCGGAGCCGGCGGCAGGCAGGCCTCGAGCGCCGCGCGAGCTGCGAGCGCCCGGTGCTCGGCCTCGGCCAGGTGCGGCGACGTGTGGCACTCGCCCTGGTCCACCTGTTCGTTGCCCGCACGCAACAGCGCCACCTCCATGCGCGCCAGCTCCTCGGCGGCGCAGGCGTAGCCCTCGTGGCGCTTCATCTGCTCGAGCTGCGTCCACAGGTCCTCGCGCACGCGCGTCGTGCCAGCGAGCGTGGGCTCCCCGGGCACGTCGTCGCGCGTGAACGCCGCGGCGCCCGCGCCGATCTGCGCGACGAGCGCCTCGGCCTCGGCCAGGGCGGCGGTGTCGAACCCCGTGCGGTCGTTGTCCATGTACTCGTGGCGTGCGGCCTCGAGCAGCGCCTCCGCGCGTGCGATGCGCCAGCGGTCCCGCGTCTCGGCACTGGCCGAGTACGCGCCGAGCTGCAGCGCGAGCCGGTCCATCCGCGCCAGATCGGCGGCGATCACCTGATCGCTCGTGCGCTCACGCAGTGGCGTGAGCCCCGCAGCAAGGGCGGGGATCGCGACCAGCGCGACGAGCGCCAAGGCGGCGAGTGCGTAGGACGTGAGACGCTGAACCGTGATGCGGCGGGACATGGCGCTCACCTCCCCGTGGACTCGGCGCCCAGGCCGAGCAGTCGTTCGTCGAACTTGACCCCGATCCGCAGGTACGGTCCGTGGTCGGTGTGGTCGAGTGCCGAGAGGTCGTCGTCGCGGAATCCGAACACGTTGTAGCCGAGTGCACCGCGCACATCGCGGCCGAACAGCCAGCCGGCTTCGCCTCCCAGTCCCCAGCGCGTGCTCGCGAACCCGTCCATGCCGAGCAGGCGCGTGCTCAGGCCCAAGTCCAGGCGGCTGGCCACGTCGAGCACCGCGCGAGCCCCCAGCAACTGCGCATCGCTCGAGCGCTCGAAGGCGCCGTCCTCCTCGCGGGCCCACTTGCCCGCGAGCTGCGTGGTGAGCCAGAGGCGGCGCGAGGGGCGTGTGTCGGCGTGCAGCGAGGCGATCTGCCGCGTGTTCTGGATCGCGTCCCCCTGCGACGTACGGCGATCCTCGAGCCGCGCGAGCAGGTTCCATCGCGCGTGGTCCACGGGCCGGTAGGCCACACCGAACTGCGTGCGACCGTCGCGGCTCTCCCCGTCATCCGGCACGAACCACGCCGTGCGCCCGAGCAGCGTCCAGTCGCGGTTCAGCTTGTGCGCCACACCGGCGGTGGCCGTCAGGTCGGTGTCCGCACCGTCGGTGTTGCGACCCTCGAGCCGCAGGGTGTAGCGCGTGAGCGGATCGCGCGTGACCTCGAGGCCGACGGAGAGGCTCATGGCCTCGTCTGAATCGAGGTCCTCCGACTGGGTTCGCACGTGCTCGATCGACGCATCGACCCGCACGCCCGGCTGCACCTGCCAGCGGTTGCGCAGGCCCATCGCGGCCTGTGCCTCGCGGCCCGCGATGCCGCTGCGCAGCCGGTACTCGCTGAACACATGGCCATCGCGCAGCTCGTCGCTCTGCAGTCCGATCCGCGTCTGCGACACGTCCTGTGCGTCGTTCATCGCGAACGGCCCGCCGAAGGCGGGGATGGTCTCGTGGCGCAGGAGCAGTCGCGTGCGCGGCGCCACCTGCACATCGCCGCCCAGGGCGAAGCGAGTGCGCGACTCCTCGAGGTCCTGCTCCAGCTCGCCGAAGAGCGAGCTTGGCCGGCGGGTCGGGAGCTGGCCTTCGAGCCGGCCATGCACGCTGCTCGTGGCGAGCGGCGTGAGGCCCACCGTGGCGCTGGTGGCGGGGGCGTCGGTCTCGTCGGCCCAGCGATAGCCGACGGCGCCGCGCAGCCGCGCACCGATCGCCTGGGACAGCGTCACGTCGATGCCGTCCCGCCGGCCGTCGGTGACCAGCGACTCCGTGCTCAGCCCGATGAGCGACACGTGGGTGCGTTCCGTGAGCCGCGTGCTCAGGTCCGCACGCAGCGTCTGTCGGCCCACCTGCACGCCAGAGGAGGGATTGTCGAACCCCGTCTCGACACGCGAGGCGGAGAATCGCGCGTTCACCCGGTCGTGGCTCCAGCGCAGTTCACCGCGAGCGGCCTGGCCGTGCGTATCGCCGCCCAGGAACGACGAACCGCTGTCCGAACGCGCGATCTCGGCGCCGATCGACAGGCCGGGCCGAGGCGTGAGCGTGAGGTCGACACTGGCCAGGCCGCGTGGGGCGAGCGGATCCTCGTCGCGCGTGGCCGAGACGCCCAGCGCGATCGCCGCGTGCGGCTGGACCTGCGCGGAGCCGCCATAGGTCCAGGACTCCTCGCCCCCCGCATCGCTCTCGTACGTGACGCGCACGAAGACGGGATTCAAGTCGGGGTCCACCATGGGCACCGGCTGGCGGAACATCAGGCGGCCGGTGAACGGCTCCACGGTGTAGTCCGCGAACCGCACCTGTGGCGTGCGGCGCAGGATGCGCGAGAGCTGGTTGCGGTCCCGCGTGATGATCTCGACCTGCTCGCTCTGCAGCACGCCATCGGCGCGCGACAGCGCGTAGGGCCCCGAGATGCCCTTGCCCGGCAGCTCGTCCACCACCTGGCGGGAGCGGCTCTGACTCACGTACGCATCGACCTGTGCGGGCACGGGCGCGTCGCCGCGAGTGACCCAGCGGCCCAGGCCACCGTTCAGGCTGCGTGTGGTGGCGCCGAGGCGCTGCGCGTCGCGGGCGGGTGTGGTGAGGTCGCCGAACTGCAGGAACGAGGCGCCACGATCCACGCGCGCGAACAGCCGCGAGCGCGACCGCGCGTCCCACTCGTGAGTGGAGGCGTCGCCCAGCACGTCGTAGCCCTCGAACGGACGCAGGTCGCGGAACAGCCGCTGCGAGGGATCGGCCTCACTGTCGTAGCGCGCGGTGAACTGCGTGGCCTTGGCGATCTCGCCGGTCGCATAGAGCGCACCGCGCACGCCTGCCGAGAGCGAGCCGTCCTCGTCGCGCAGGGAAGCATCGCGCAGCGCGTCCTCGAACCCGTCGCGCGCCATGCCTCCCAGCCCCGCGTCGCTCTCGGAGCGAGACTGCACGATCGCGTCGACGAGCCCGGTCATCACGAACGGGCGTGCCGCACGCGACACGTGCAGCGTGAGACTGTCCTGCTTGGCGCCCTGTGTGGTGCGCACCCGGATGTCGTGTGGCAGCGGTGGCGTGGCCACGCCGAACGTGGTGCCGCGGAACACACCGCTCTGTTCGCGCGGGGTGCGTTGCACCCCAGGCGCGACATCGTCTCGATCGCGCAGCGGCTCGCCGTCGGTATTCACCAGCCGACCGAAGTCGGTCTCGAGGGTGATGGCGGTGGTGTCACCGGGCACCGGGATCACGCCGAGATACGCCGCGTGGAGCCCGAGCGGCGACGACGGCACGGCCTGCCCGAGCGGCGTGATGCGGCCGGCGGGCGTGCCGTCCCATCGCCGGCTATCGGGCATCTGCACCTCGCCCGAGTCGGCCTCGGCGATGGCGCGCGCATCGCCGCCTCGTTCGCGCCGCGCACGGATGGCGCGAGCCACCGCGGTGTCGCGCGAGCCTTCGGCGAAGTCCGCGCGATGCAGTTCTCCCTGCTGCAGGTCGACGAATCGCGACAGCCCATCGAGCGCATGCCGGTGATCGAGCGGGTGCATGCGAGCGCCTGGCGGCAGCGTCGCGGGGTCGATCCGCAGCACATGCATGCGAGCGCGCACGTGCTGGAAGCTGTACTTGCCCTCGGCATCGGTGATCGCCGACGTGCCGTCCTCGAGCATCACGCGCACGCCGGGGATCCCCACGTCCTCATGCCCCTGCAGGCCGTCGCCGCCACAGTCGCAGTCGGCGAACACCTTGCCCAGGATGATGCCGTCCTCGGCGAACGCCCCGCCCGTCACCTGCACGGTGGCTGCGCTGGCCGACGAGCGCAGTGTGTCGCCGCCGCCGCCCGGGGCCGAGGCCACGGCGACGTTCGTGGCGCCGCCCGCACCCGCGCCGAGACCCACGCGCAGGCGGTACGAGAGCACCACCGACTGGCTCGCATTCACGGTGCCGATCGCGAACCGCAGCTGCGGCCCGGGTGCCCCGAGCGGATCGATCACGTTGCCCGAGGACAGTCGTGCGCTACCGCTCAGGTACACGAAGCCCACGGGCAGGACGTCGTCCACGACGACGCTGTCGAGCGGTGCCGTGCCGGTGTTGTCGACCTGCACGCGATACTCCACGGTGCCGCCCACCTCGGTGAACGTGGGCGAGGCGGTCTTGCGGATCGCAAGCTGGCCGCCGCCGGTGGGGATCCCGGTGTCGGCGTCGCGGTCGTTGCTGGGATCCGAGTCGCCGGGCGTGCTCACCGTGGCGGCGTTGACCAGCGGCACCGGTGCCGCCTGCGACGGCGTGACCCACAGCGTGAACTCGGTGCTGTCGCCGGGCTGCAGGAACGGCGTGTAGGTGGCGGTGAGCACGGGGTCGTTGTAGACGAAGCCCCAGCCCGGGACGCCGGTGGCCGTGTTGAACACGACCCCGGTCGCGAGCGTGTCCCGCACGATCAGCACGTCGTTGGTGCGCGCGTTGCCGACATTGGTGACGATCATGCGGTACGCCAGCGGTTGCCCGAGCGTGATCGCCATGGTGCGACGCTTGTCGATCGTGAGGTCGGGCTCTCCGCCGACGGCGGTCGGATCGGTGTCGCGGTTGTTGCCGGGCGTCGTGTCGCCACCGCCCTCGACCGAGGCGGCGTTGGTCACGCTGGGCACGGCGGGCGCGCTGACGGCGACCGTCAGCGTGAACGCCGCACTGTCGCCCGCCGCGATGGCGTTCGGGAACGTGGCGGTGACCACCTGGCCGCTGT
>CADEFY010000009.1:0-12912 GCA_902826705.1 uncultured bacterium | reverse complement strand
TGTTGCCGGGCGTCGTGTCGCCACCGCCCTCGACCGAGGCGGCGTTGGTCACGCTCGGGAACGCGGCGGCGTCCACGGCCACGGTGAGCGTGAACGCGGCGCTGTCGCCCGCGGCGATGGCGTTCGGGAACGTCGCGGTGACCACCTGGCCGGAGTTCGAGAAGCTCCACGGCGCGCTGGCGCCACCGACGAACGTGAGCCCCGCGGGCAGCGTGTCGCGCACGGTGACCGGGCCGACAGACGCCACACCGCCCCCATTGGTGACGACGATCGTGTAGCTGCCGTTCGATCCCACCGTGAACGCCGTCGTGTGGCGCTTGTCGAGGCTCAGGTCCGGGCCCGCCACCACCGTGGCGGTGTCGCGGCGGCTGTTGTTGCCCGCACCCGTGCGGCCCTGGTCGTCGAGGTCGCCGCTGTCGTCGGTGCGCAGGATGAGCGCGCGGTTGATCACCGGGCTCGTGGCCGAGTTCGACACGGTTCCGGTCACCGTGAAGGTCACGGTCGCCGCGGGCGGCAGATCGACGCTCGCCGTGAACACCTGTCCCGTCAGGTTGGTGCCGAGCACCGCTGCGCCGCCGGTGGGCACGGGCACTCCGGGGGTGGGCGAGACGAACGCCGCCGGGATCGTGTCACGCACTTCGGCGGCGTAGGCCGAGTCCGGGCCGTTGTTGCGCACCACGAACGTGTACGTCGCGGCGAACCCCGTCACCAGAGGCTCGGGCGCATGCGTCTTGCTCACCATCTCGAGGTCGGCTGAACGGATCGTGATCGTGTTGGTGAGCTGGACGATGGCTCCGGGGACGAACGTCCACGTGTCCATGCCGCGGATGTCGCCGAACGCGCCAGTCCAGAGGTGCGCGCCACCCGCGCTGCTGGTGCCCGTGGGCGGGAGCGCGCTCGCGCCCCCCAGCGCCACGTCGTCGAAGAAGACGCGGAAGTCCGGAGCGCCCGCGCCGTTGAGCCGCTGCAGCACGATGCCGTTGGGGTTGTCCTCGGCATCGACGTACGGGAAGTGAACCTCGCCGCCCTGCGTCTGGATGCGCGCCGTCACCGTGGACGGGCTGCCGCTCACCGGCGCAGGAGCGCCGAGGCCGTCGTAGCCGTCCCAGAAGATCGAGTTGGGTCCGGGCAGCGCGGTGCCGCTCAGGGTGCGGTCGATCGGATCGGTGTAGTCGCCATCGCCGTTGAGGTCGATGCCGATCGTGAAGTTGGCGAGTCCGTCGGAGGTGAACCCGAATGTGCCGCCGATGCCGGAGCCCACCTGGTCGGGCGTGCCGTCCGAGCCGGTGAACGAGAACCCGGTGACGCCGGCCACCGTGGGCAGCGGCTGCACCAACCACGTGCTGCCGGTGGGCGTCGGCGCAGTCGTCGGCAGGTCGGCCGCCGGCGTGGCGAAGAACAGCTTGTGCGTCACGTCGGTGGGGGTGTCGGCGCCGTCGGGGTCCTGGATCGACGAACCTGCGAGCGCCACCGAGCGGTAGAGCGGCACGCCGCTGCCGTTGCGGAACCCCTTGTTGTTGGCGAAGAAGTTGAACCCGAACGGCTGCACGCCGTTCATGTCCACCAGGTAGCGGAAGCCGTCGTAGGTGATCAGCCGGAACTGCGCGCTCACGGCCTGTCCGGCGTTGCCCACGTTCATCGCGAGCTGGTTCACGTAGCTGCGGCCGTCGATGTCGCTGCCCGCGGCGCTGCGCACGGTCACGTCGAACGCGGCCACGTATCCGGCGGGACTCCCCTGCGTCCACGCAGCCCCCACGGCGGTCACGGGCGGATTCGAGGTGTTGGTGGAGTCGGGGCTCACGAAGTGGATCGCCCACACACCGCCCTGCCCGGCGCCGACCGGGATCGCGTGCGCGCGGTAGCCCCCTGCCGCGGCCGGCAGCGGGCCGATCACCTCCTGCGGCCGGTCGGCGATCCGACCCACGAGCTTGCCCTCGATCGTGGTGGCCACCGGCGCACGCTGGTTGACGCCGTCGGGCGACTGCACGCGGATGTAGCCCGATCCGACGCCGTTGGCGCTCGAGGCCACGAGCAGCGTCTCGCCCGGCTGCGCGAACGTGTACACGATCGTGCGCCGGCGGATGCTCGAGTTCTGCGTGTTGTCGATGCGGTACTCGAGCCAGGCACGATTGCCGCCGCTGGTGAGCAGGTCGGCGCTGCCCTCGGCGCGCGCCTCATGGACCGACAGGGGAGCGGCGACCGAGACGAGCGCGGCGAGTGAGCACACGAGCATCCATGCGCGAGGTGCCAGGGACATGGGCGGCGGCCTGTCGACGGGCGCGCCCGTTCCGTTCGCGCGACATCCTGTCGCGCCGGAAGGCGGCCCTGAGTTCGGGGGAGACATGCCCGCGCTCCGGGGATCGGGCGCGAGCACGGGACATCGAGCCAGCGTCGCGGACTCTAGGAGCCCGCGGCGCGCGCGGGCAAGCGCCGATCGCTGCTGGGAGCCGCTTCTCGTGCGCGGCGCGGCTCAGCGCGCGAGCACGACGCGGCGCACGGACTCCTCGCCGGCGACGCGCACACGCGCCAGGTACAGCCCGGGCGCTGCGCGCGCACCCTGGGGATCGCGCCCCCGCCAGTGCAGGGAGTGCGCGCCTGCACTCCGCATGCGCGCCTCGGAGTGCAGCCGTCGGCCCGACAGGTCGAACACCTCGAACTCCACCCGGCTCGCATCGGGAAGCAGCAGCGAGAACGTCACTTCACCGCGAGAGGGATTGGGCTGGGCGGGGCCGAGCCGCAGCGCGGGGACCGCGCCGGGCGCATCGAGCGCGATCGTGTCGCCGTCGTAGAGCGCCAGGTCATCGACCGCGGCCTCCACGGTGCTCGGCAGTCCGCCGTCGGTGGCGGCCATGCGCAGGCGCACCAGACTGCCGGCCCCGACCAGCGCCCGCACATCGAATCGCGACTCGGTCCAGGTGTTGGCCGGACCGCGCAGCGTGTCCGCCACCACCCAGTTCACGCCGTCCCGCGAGAGGGAGAACACCAGATGATCGTCCGGATCGGGCTGCTCGGTGTCGGCGGCGTCGTACGAGTGGAACCAACGCCACAGCGACAGCATCGGGCGGGACATGCCGATCAGCGGCAGCCATGGCGACGTGAGCGTGGTGCGGCCCCCATCGACATCGGCCTGGTCCCACTGCGTGCTGTCGGTGCCCTGGCCGGTCACGAAGCAGAAGCTGCCGATCGGCGTGTTGTCGGTGTAGGGCGCCGCGTTGCCCTGCGTGGGCAGCTCGTGGTCCTCGTGCTCGGGTGACAGGCCGCCAGTGGACCCGGGGCGCGGCCCGGTGCCGAGCGGTTCGACGCGCGTCCACACGCCACTCGTCGCATCGTCGCCAGGCGCTCCCACGGTCCAGCCCGTCGCGCCGCTCTCGAGCGCGTCCCAGAGGAGCACGGGCTCGAGCGGCACGTGCAGTGGCGCGACGGTCGGCCACCAGGGGAACGCCTGGGGAGCGTAGCCGGGCGCGGAGACCTCGAGTGCGTACGCCTGCACGGGCATCGCAGCCCAACGTGCCTCACCCGAGGCATCGGTGTGGCCGTGCAGCGGCGTGCCCACGCACTCCACATGTGCACCTGCGATCGGCTGCTCGGTCGAGATCTGCTGCACGCGCACCGTCACGTCGCGCGTCGGCAGCCGCACCAATGCGACCTCGATCGTGTCGCGGCCACCGGTCGCGATCGAGAACGGCACACGTGCCGTGATGTGACCGAACCGGCTCACGACCACCGAATCCGCGCCCGGCATCGGCGCCAGCGTGGCGAACCCCAGGGCATCGGTATCGCCATGCAGGTGCTCGCTCGCCAGTTCGACGTGCGCCCCGTCCACGGGCGCGCCGCCGGCGCTCTCGCGCACCCGCACCCAGATCACGCCGTGCTGGCGCTGCGCCCGGAACAGGAACAGGCCCGTGTTCATGTCACTCGCCACGACCGTGCCCGAGGGCAGGTACGGACACACCTCCCAGGCGCCGTTGTACCCGCCCGAGGGGCCCTCGTAGGTGTCGGCCCACGCGCACAGCGCCGGGCGCACCGGATCGGCCAGGTCGAACACGCGCACTCCCTCGGTGTACGCCGACACCCACAGCTCGCCGCCCAGCACGCGCGGGTTGTGCATGATCGCGGCGGGGTTCGACGTGACACCGCCCACCACCTGCATCGCAGCGGGGTCGAGTGCGTCGATCACGGTGATCGGCAGGCCGTTGTCCTCGTTCGTCGCGTAGACGTACCGCCCCTCGGCGCCGATCCAACTGCTGTGCGTGCGCGCGAGCGGGTAGGTGAAGTCGTGCATCAACGTGGGGTGCGCCGGATCGCTCGCGTCGATCGCGCGCAGCGTGCCAGCGCCGATGGAGCTGAACCACCAGCGGGTCCCATCGACCTGGGTGTCGTGCACGTACAGGCTGTCGCCGAACGGCACCGCGGTGCCGGGCCACCAGCCGATCTCCACCGGGGCCTCCGGGTCCGCCAGCGACAGCACGCGCACGCCGGTCTGCGATCCGGTGCCGTTCCATGTGCCGTTGCAGATCAGCAGCGCACGCGTGGTGTCCACGCTCACCGTGTGCGAGCGGATGAAGCTCCCGACGTACGTGTTGACCAGCACCGGCTGGTCGGGGTCGGTCATGCGCACGATCTGCACGCCGCGCCCGGTGCCCGTGCCCTCGGTGACGATGTACACCCACGAGCGATACGCCTTCATCTCGCGCCAGATGCTGGGCGGCCCCGGGATGAACGCGACCCGGATCGGCGTCTCGGGGTCCGTGATGTTGTAGATCGCCGTGCCGTCGGAGACGCCGAGCAGCGCGTACTCGCGGCCGTCCTCATGCGCGTACGCCCAGCAGGCGGAGTAGGGCCAGCGGACGCCATCGGCTGGCACCGGGTACTGGTTCAGGTGCGCGAGCGTGGTGAGGTTGCGTGCCGGCGGCTGGTGGGCATGCGCCGGGGCCACGGCTCCCAGGAGCAGGGCGCCGGCGCACAGCCACGCGGTGTGAGGTCGAGCCGACATCGGGGGTGAGCACCTTCAGAAGAGGAGTCGTCGGGACCCTCGATGCTACCTCACCGCGCCAGCACGAATCTCCTGCTCACGTCGCTGCCGGACTGGCGGAGCCGGGCGAGGTACACGCCCGGCGGGCAGGCGCGCCCCGCCGCGTCGCGGCCGTCCCACTCCAGGCTCGCGGGCCCGGCGGCGCCGGCCCCGACCGCCAGGTCGCGCACGGTGCGCCCGGTCACGTCGGCGATGCGCAGACCTGCCGGCTCGCCACTCGCGAGCCGCAGCGCGAATCGCGCCCGGCCGAGGGCGGGGTTGGGGGCGGGTGCCGAGAGCGCGAGGCCCCTGCCCGGGTCGGTGCCCACGCCCACGAGCGGTGCGCTGTCCAGGTACAACTCGACGCGGAACGTCTCGTCTCCCGTGCCGACGACGCCGCTGCCCACCCCGATCAGGTGCTCGATCTCGAGTCCGCACAGGCTGGAGGCGTGGCCGGGCAGCGTGCCGAACGCCGTGCCGTTGGCGGGGGCTGCGCCGAAGACCAGCGTCTCGACACTGGTCCGCAGCACTGTCTGCCGCGTGGCCGCCCCGCTCGAGGCGCCGGTCGTGATCCAGCGCACCGCCCAGTACACGGTGGATCCGGAGCCGGGCGGCGTGAAGCGCAGGCAGCCGGTGTGTTGGTTGGTCGCGGTGCGGCCGTAGCCGTCGCCGGCGTTGGCCGACATCGCACGGCCCTCGAACACGAACACCGGCGCGCTCGCATCGGCGGGCCCCGCAGGCGCCACCTGGAGCTGCGTCACGGCGCGCACCGTGCCGCCGGCCAGGACGCGCGAGGTGTCGCAGAGGAGCGTGAAGCCCGACGTGAGTCCACCGATCGGGCGCGAGGCCACATAGTCGGGTCCGAGGTCCGACGACCAGTCGTTGCGCGCGATGCAGCCTGCGCCGACGGGGTCATGGCCGAGGAACTGGATCGCCGCCCGGGCCGGGGCGGCGGGCAGCAGCAGCAGGAGCAGGAGCAGCGTGGTGCGGGCGGCGCGCATGGGGGCCCCGAGGCTCGGCGTGGGAATGGCCGCGCGCTCCGAGGGGAGACGCGAGGCGGTGGTCCGGCATCCCTGCAGTCCCACTATTGTGCGAGTCGCGGCAGTCTCCCGCGAGGGGTCATTGCACCCGGACGCGGAACCGCACGCTTCCCGTGGCCCCCGGGGCGAGGGCGCCGGACAGGCTCCACGACAGGGGCCCGACGCCCCCGGCGACGGGCAGGGTGGCGATCGTGCAGCCGGTGAGCCCCGGGCCCAATGTCAGGCAGGAGGCGTCCACGAACCGGGTCCAAGTGGGCGTGGCATCGGCCAGCGTGATGCCGGTGAGCGGCTGCGGGCCGGGGTTGGTGTAGGTGAGCGTGTACGTGAGGGTGTCGCCGGGACGCGCACTGGCGCGGTCGACGGCCTTCACGAGCAGCAGTCCGTTCTGCACCGCGACCGTGGTGAGGTCGCTGAGCGTGTCGGCGGAGACCAGCACCGGCGAGGCGCCCACGTACACGAAGTCCGCGATCACGCGCCCCTGCTCCGCGGCGCCCGCGGTCGCACCTGGCGGGGAGCTGTGCAGCTCGAGCAGGCATGCGGACTCGCCCGCGAGCAGCGTGAGCGGCGCAGTGAGTGCCGGCTCCCCGGCATCGATCACGCCGTCGCAGTCCAGGTCGTGCAGCAGCGTCACGCCCCAGCCCGGCAGCGGCGGGCTGGGCGTCTGCGACACACGCACGCTCCATTCGCCCTGGCTGCCCGCCACGAAGCGATGCGCATGCAGCGCCACGCCGCCTGGCGCCACGCTCTGCATGCCGGGCGCCGCCCATTGATGCGGCGGCGTGTCTCCGAACGCGAGCCCGGAGTCGGCGCGGCCGCTCACCGCGGTGAACACCACGGCGTCCGCCGGGCGCGAATAGCTGCCGCCCGTGCTGCCCGCGCGTCCGCCGGTCGAGCGCCACGGCGAGGGGTCGCGCTCGCGCACCTCGGCGGCGCCGGCGGCCACGTGCGGGTACCACAGCGTGAACGCACCGAACGCATCGGTGAGCACCGAGTCGCACACCCCACCGGCGCACGCGCTGCTCGCCAGCGACATGCGCACGCCGGGGCGCGGCGACTCTCCGCTCTGCCGCGCGCCGTCGTTGGCTGCGCCGCCCGAGGCGCCGTCGTCACGGAACACCTCGCCACGCACACGGCCGCCGTGGAAGAGGCCGAAGTCCTGTCCGCTCACCGTGCTCGCGGCCACGCCGATGCCCGCGCGAAGCCCCGTGGGCGCCAGCGTGCGCAGCCAGCTGCTCGGAGCATCGGGCGTGAGATCGCTGGTGCTGGCGCTGGTGTCGAGCCGCAGGTCGTAGCTGCCGGGCGTGACGTCGGTGAACGCGAACGCGCCGGTGGCCGGCGTCACGCTCACCACCTGGACCGGTGTGCTCGCGCCGGCGGGCGTGAGCTTGGCCCACAGCGTCACGCCGGTGCCCGTCTCGCCGGCGTCGCGCACCGCGTCGTGATCGAGGTCCTCGTAGGCGCTCCCCGTCAGATCGACACCGGCGAACACCGTGACGCGCGTCGGCTGCGCGCCAGCCGCACTCGCATCGCCGTCACTGGCGGCGACCAGAACCACGGCCGACTGCTGGCTGATGAACGTGAGCCAGCCCTGGTTGGGGATCACCGTGGCGTGCGGCGCCCCGGCGTTGACGCGCACGCGGAACCGCACGCTCGTCTGCGCGCTGACGTTCACCACACCGCCGCCGCTCGCATCGGCGGACGTGCCGAGCCGCGCGACCACGGTGCGCGAGCCGGACAGGTAGTCCATCTGGTCGTCTCCCGCCGCGTCCGTCTTGGCGCCCGCGTTGGGCCCGCTCACCACCGCGAGCGTGCCAGGCTCGTAGGTGACGCCCGCGGGCAGCGTGTCGCGCATGACCGTCTTGCCGGCGTGGTCCTGGCCCACGTTGCGCATGGTCACGACGTACTCGAGCAGGTCTCCGGGGCGGACCTGCCCGCCGTTCACATCCGTCACCGTCTTGGTGAAGTTGGCCGCGTCGAACACCGGCGCGTAGAGGTCGGTCGCGAACGTGAGCACGCTGGGATAGAACTGGTCGTCGGTGCTCGTCAACTGGATCGTGGCACTGGTCGCGTTGTTGGCCAGGATGCCGTCGGCGCTGACGATGTCGGCGTCGAACCCGAACTGGTTGAGGTAGTTGGGGTTCTTGGCCGTGAACGAGGTGCCGAGCAGGCTGACCGAGCTGTTGAAGAAGTTGGCGGCCGGGTTGCGCGCGTCGCTGAGCGCCGTGCCGTTGAGCCGCAGCGCATCGCCAGTGTAGCCGAGATCGCCCTCCTGCGTGACGGCGCCGAGGCGCGTGCGCACGATGCCGGCGGGCGGCGTGACGAAGCCGTTCACGCCCACGCTCACACTGGCGCCGGGCGCCACCGAGGCATAGCCGTCGAACACCACCAGATTGCGCATGGGCTGCGTGGCGTCGGCGTACAGCACGATCAGGGCCCAGCCACCGTGCCGGTTGGCCGAGTTGGGCGTGCTGCGCACGTTGCCCACGCGGTAGGCGCCGAGTCCGCCCGTGCGGACCTGGGTCGTGACGTCGGCGAAGGCCTGGTAGTCCGTGCCGGACACATCGAGCTGTGTGGCGTTGATGGTGGTGTAGGCGGCCGCGGGTGTGGCGAATCGCACCTGGGTGCGCAGCGCGTTGTTCGTGTCGCCGCCCCAGTAGAGTCCCGCCCACGACACCGTGGCGCCGGCGGGCAGCGTCAGCGTGGCGCTGCTGGAACTGACCGTGCTCGCGTCGCCGTCCATGTCGACGTAGACCATGGTGTGGTTGTTGTTGTTGAGCGCGCCGCCGGTGCCGTTGCGGCCGTTGGTGCAGCTGCCGCCGCCCGAACACGTCATCACGGTGTTGCCGATCAGCGTGATGTCGCCCGCCTGATTCACGCTCACGCGAGGCGCGAACCCGCGGATCACCTGCGCCGCGGCCGGGGCCGCGCACGCGGCGCAGACGAGCATCGCCGCGAGGGACACGAGCAGCGGCCGCACGCGTGCGCTCATGGCCGTCCCCCGCGCAGGCGCTCGAAGAGCGACTCGTCGACGCGCGCGCGGATGCGCACGAACGCACCCTGCCGCGTCCACTCCTCCCCGGTCAGCGCATCGTCGGTGTACCCGTACAGGTTCCACCCGCCGGACAGCCACACGCCGCCCGGCAGCTGCCGGCCCACCTCGAGCCCCGCGCCGGCTTCGCGCTGGGACCAGCGCCGGCCGGTGAGCAGGCTGGCGGTGGCCGCCACGTCCCAGTCGCGTGCGAGGTCGCGCGTGACCCGCAGGCGCAGCCACTGCGCGCCGCCGGCAGTGATGGCGACGCGCGACTGGTCGCGTGTGACCTTGCCGGCCCAGGCCAGCGACAGCTGCGTGCGCGGCGCCACGGCGGCTGCAGTGTGCGCGGCGACCACGTTGGCGAGCCGCCGGTGGCGCGCGGCGCCTTCGGGCGCCTCGCGGTCGTAGCGGAACTCGTAGCGCATGAGTGCGTCCCACGAGGCGTGCGCCGGCCGGTACGCGAACGCCAGGCCCAGCCGTTCGCGCGCCTCGTCGCCGGCGCCGCGTGCGTCGGTGAGCGTCAGCAGGTGGCGGCCGAGCGCGGTCCAACTGGAATCCAGCCGCACGGCGGCCGCCATGCTCTGCAGGATCTGGTCGCTGCCGCGGCTCGTGCGCACCTCCATGCGGCCGGAGCCCTTCCACTGCGGGTCCTCGCTCCAGTCCACACTGGCGGTGAGCGCCGTGTTGGGGCCCTGCGCACGCGACGGCCCCGCGATCGGGTGCACGCGTTCGAACGACGCGCCCACGCGCATGCCGTTGTCCAGTCGCCAGCCGTTGCGCAGCCCCACGGCCGCCTGGGCGTCCCGTCCGGCGACAGCATCGGCGAGGCGGTACTCGCTGAACACATGCGCATCGCGGCCCACCTCGGCATCCACGCCGACGAGCGTGGCGAGCTGCTGCGCGCCGCGCGTCAGCGCCCACGCGCCGCCCAGACTGGAGGCCAGCTCGTGCCGCGCGTGCAGGCGGCCGCGTGCATGGAACCGGTACTCGCCGCCCACGGCGAGCAGCCGGCGTTCCGCTTCGCGCACGTCCTGCTCGGCCTCGGCGTAGCCGCTCCACTCGGGCCGGCGGGGCAGCTGCGCGGCGAGCCGCGCGCGCAGCGCCACGAGCAGCGGCTCATGCGTCGTGCCGGCGCGCCGCGCGTCGGCCACGCGCACGCCCACCTCGGCACGGGTCCAGTCATCGAGCGTGCGATCCACCGCCGCCAGCACGCCCGTGCGCTGCTCGGCGCCGCGCACGTCGCCCGTGTGCAGCGCCTCGGCGGTGAACCGGGTGCGCTCGGCGAGCCGCGTGGCCAGCCGCAGTCCCGCCTCGCGCCGGCCGGCGGCCAGGCTCGCGCCGGTGTTCTGGAACCCGCTCGCGCTCGAGCCGCCCCACGCGCGCAGGCGCCACGCGTCGCTCTCATGCTCCAGCTCGAACCGCCCCGCGTCGCCACTGCGGCGCGTGCCGTCCTCGCGCACGGCATCGAGGCCGTGCGATGCGGCCCATTCGGTGCTGAGCCGCGTGCGCGGCGCGAGCTGCACGGCGGCGGACACTCCCCGCAGGCGGTAGTCGCGCGCGGGATCATGGTCGTCCACGTACACGCCGCCCAGCGTGAGCCGGTCCGACACCGGCACGCGCGCCTCCATGCCGTGCACCCACGCCGGCTCGCCGCCGTCGTCCACTTCATAGGTGACGCGGATGGACACCGGATCCATGTCGGGATCGGCGCTCGGCACGGGCGAGCGGAAGACGAGCCGGCCCGTGAGCGCGTCGAGTTCGTAGTCCACGAACCGCTGCTGGACGGTGGCGCGCAGCACGACGGCGGGCTGCGCGCGGTCGCGCACCACCAGCTCGACGCGCTCGCTGTTGGCCACCACGGGCGCCCGCGCCAGCACATAGGGGCCCGAGATGCCTCGGCCCGGCAGCTCCTCGATCGCGCGGCGCGAGTGCTGCCGGCTCGTGAACGCGGTCACCCGCGTGCGGCCCTCGCCGTAGCGCGCCTCGGCGCCGGTCAGCGTGCGTGCGTAGCGCGTGAGCGACGGGCCGGTCTCGGCGCCGGTCACGAGATCGCCGTAGAGCAGTGAGGCGTCGCGTCGCTCGAGCCGCGCGTAGAGCCGACCGGCGGATTGCGCGTCGTAGCCCACCACCGAGGCGTCGCCGGTCACGAGGTAGCCGCGCTGCGTGTCGAGGTCACGCATCACGCGCTGGTCGGCGGCGCGGTCGGAGTCATAGCCGAGCGTGAGCTGCAGCCCCTCAGCGACGCGCCCCTTCAGATAGAGGGCGCCGCGGGCCTCGGCGCTGGCGCGCCCGTCGCGTGAGCGGGCCGACCACTGCTCCACGTCGGCCTCGAAGCCGGTGCGCGGCATGCGCTGCACCGAGCGGCCGCGCGAGAGCAGGTCCTGCAGCGAGAGCACGCCCTCGAGCGCGCCCACCGCGAGCAGCGGCCGGAGCTCGGGCACGAACTCCACCTCGGTCCACGCGCGCAGCGCACCACTGGTCGCGACGACGCGCGCGATGCCCGGCGCGGCGGGGCTCACCAGCGCCACCGCGAGGGCGCCGTGCTCCACGGCCACCTGCACGCCAGCGGAGCCCGGATCGAGGTCGTCGGCCTCGATCCGGCCGCGATCGGTCTCGAGCGTGACGAGCGTGCGGTCGCCGACCGGTACGCCGGCCGCGTCGGCGAGCCGCAGCAGCACCTCACTCGTGCGATGCCCGTCGGCTGGCGCACGCCGCGGCGCGGCGAGCGCGACGCGCGCGAGCGGCCCGGGCGCCACGAGCCGCAGCGCGACACGGCCGACCGAGCGGGGCGGCGCCACCTCGAGCACGTTGAGTCCGGGCTGGAGCGTGACGCCGAGGTACTCCCATGCCTCCAGTCCCGCCTGCGCCGCGGTGAGCCGGCGGCCGACGCGCGACTCGGGCACGGTGGCGCCGTTGACGCGCAGTCGCAGCGCCGTACCGACACGGCCCTTCACGCGCACCGCGATCTGCGACTGATCCACCGTGTCCAGGTCGGCGAGCCCGATGAACCCGAGGTCGGGTTCGAGCGCGGGCAGCAGCGCCTCGAGCGAGGCGGCATCGAGTCGCGCCATGCGCGCGGGCACGGCCGCGGGCGTGGCCGCCACGCCGGCGCCGCTCGCACTCCACACCGGCAGCACGCTCTCGCCCGTGACCACGCGCGCGGCGGGCAGCGACCGCGGATCGGGCGCGGCCCGTTCCTCGGCGCCTGCATCGGTGGCGCGCACGAGCGCGCGGCCGAGCTCGTCGCGCAGGGGCCCTCGCGCGAGGCGGCGGTCCTGCACCTGGCGCGCCGCCGTGGTGTCGCCCCAGAGCGCGAACTCCACGCGGCGCATGCCGCCGCGCATGAGGTCCACGGCCTGCAGTCCGGGCGTGCCGCGCTCGCGGTGCGAGAGCGGCAGGACATGCGCGCCGGGGGGCAGCGTGGCCGGGTCGAGCTTGATCGCATGCGAGCGGCCCGCGAGGCCGGTGAACCGGAAGCGGCCCTGTGCATCGGTGATCGCCCAAGTGCCGTCGTCGAGCACCACGCGCACGCCGGCGAGGCCGGGGCCGCGCCGCACGGACGCCGGGGCCTGCACCGCCTGCGCGGCGCTCGCAGCATCGACCTCGGGCGCGAACCACACCACGCCCGTCACGATCGCGTCGTCGCTGAATGCATCGCCGCGCACGCGCACGCTCGCTCGCGCGGTGTTGGAGCGCACGTCCCCCGCGGTGGCGATGGCCTCGTTCATCGCCTCGCCACGCGGCGCGCCGGGCCCCACGTGCACGCGGTAGCGCAGCGTGACCATGGCGCCAGGAGCGACCGAGCCGAGGGCGAACGTGAGCGCCGGGCC
>CADEFY010000008.1 GCA_902826705.1 uncultured bacterium | reverse complement strand
CGAGATCGGCCGCGTAACGTGCAGTGCCGTCACCGCCAAGGACGACGATGGCGTGCGCATGGTGCGCGCCGACAACCTGCTGCGCACCGGCCGCGCGGCCGAGGCCGAACGCGAGTTCCGCGACCTGCTGCAGCGGTCGCCCGAGGAGACCGGCCTCGCCAACGGCCTCGCGTGGTCGCTGCACGCGCAGGCCCGCGCCGCGGAGGCCGCGCAGCTCTGGCGGCCGCTGCTCGAGCGTACCGACGACCCGACCACGCTGCGCGCCATGATGCAGGCGTTCGCGGCGAGCGGAGACGGCGCTGCGGCCCAGGCGGCTGCCGCGCGGCTGCGCGCCGCGGGGGGCACGCCATGAGCCGCCGCTCGAGCCATGCCCTCGCCGCCGCGCTGCTGCTCGCGATGGCGCTCGCGGGCTGTGCCGGTACGCGCGGCGGCGAGGTCGCGGCGAAGGCACCGGGCGCGCCGAGCAGTGGCGCGGCGCCGCCCGCACCGGTCGCGGACTCGGTCACGATCGGGCTGTGGCACTTCGACGAGTCGCTCGGCCAGCGCTGCACCGATGCGGGCCCGTTCCACCTGGACGGCACCGCGGGCATCGATGCAGGCGTCGACTTCGGACGCTTCCGTGGCGGCCGCACGTTCAAGCGCGTGCCACAGTCGTTCGTGCACGTGCGCGACAACTCGGTGATGGACTCGGGCCGCGGCTTCACGGTGGAGGCCTGGGTGCTGCCGGTCTCGACCACACAGTACGAGTTGTCGATCGTGGCCGCGCGCTGGAACGGCACGCCCAACGAGCAGAGCTGGGTGCTCGGGATCGTGGGACAGAAGCTCGACTTCCCTGCGGTGCCGCAGGAGGGCCCGGGCTGGTTCCGCGAGGTGGTGAGCGGCATCCCGATCGGCCGTCTCGTGTTCGGGCTGCAGCCCGAGCTGGCTGCGGGGGCGCGCGGGTTCGGCTCCAACTCGTCCCTGCCGCTCGGCCGCTGGACGCACGTCGCCGCCACACTCGATGGCGAGGTGGTGCGGCTGTACCTGGACGGCCGGCTCGACGCGCAGCACGTGGTCGCCGGCGGCATCCGCGCGAGTCATGCGCCTCTCACGTTCGGCAACACCTTCGACCCGCGCCGGCTCACGGACTTCGGCGGCGATCTGCGGCTCGATCCCGGGCCCGTCGAGACTCCGTTCTACGCATTCGACGGCACGCTGGACGAGATCCGCCTCTCGTCGGCGCCGCGCACACGGTTCGAGTCGACCGCGACGCGGTGACATCGCCGTGGTCGCCGGGACCACGCGATGCCCATGGCCGTGCGCGACCCGACCCGCTAGGTTCTGTCTGAGGACTCCACGCGCACACGCGGAGTCCTCAGACAGAACCTGGCCTCACGCTCGCCCGCGCCCCCGCACCACCGAGCCCCCGCATCACGAGGCGCCGATGCACTGCTGCTCACGGATCGCGATCGTCCCGCTCACCTGGCTGCTCCTCGCGCCGCCCGCTCACGCCATGCCGACCGCATCGGAACTGGCGCGCTATCGTGTGGCGCAGCTCGCCGCGCCGGCCGCGGGGGAGTCGGTCCTGCGCGCACGACAGCGCACGGTGCCGCGGCTCGCGGCGCTCGGGCTCTCGGTGCAGCGTGCGCTGCTCGACGACCTCGGGCCGCAGGATGCGACCGCCCAGCCGCTCGTGCGCCCCGCGCTCCCGCAGGAATACGGTTTCGCTCCGGAGCGTGTCGTGCTGCTCGAGGCGCCCGACTCCGCGCTGGCCGTGCACGCACAGCGGGCGCTCTCGCAGGACGCGAGCGTCGACTGGATCGAGCCCCTCGTCTCGCGCGAGCTGCAGCTCGTCTCGCTGGAAGCCGCCCCGCCTCGCATGAAGTCGGCAGCGTTCCCGCTCGACTCGCTCCCGAACGATCCGTACCTGCGAGACACACGCCAGTACGGGCTCTACAACGTCGGACCGGGATCGATCGACGGCGGGGTGCTGCGCGCCGACGTGCACGCCCTTGAAGCGTGGCGCATCACCACAGGCGATGAGCGCGTGCGGATCGCGGTGGCGGACACGGGCATCGATCCGGCGCAGCCCGAACTGGGCGGGCTGCTCGCAGGCGGCGGCCCGCGCATGGTGGAGCCGCGCAACGTCACACTCGAACCGCTGCCCGCGGTGACGGACAGCTTCGGCCATGGCACGCCCGTCGCGGGCGTGATGAGTGCGCGCACGCATGACGGCCCGCACTTCACGGGCGGCGGCGTGGCCGGCCTGGCGGGAGGCGACGGCGTGTCGAGTGCCGGCTGCGCGCTCGTGCCGATCAAGATCAGCGCCGGACACTCGGGCACTGCGACCTCGTGGGACATCGCGCGCGCGGCGATCCACGCGGCCGATGTCGGCGCGCGCGCGATGAACCTGTCGTTCGCCGGCAACGGCGAGAGCCGGCTCGAGCGCAGCGCGATCACCTATGCGCTGCTGCGCGGCTGCGTGGTGGTGGCGGCGAGCGGCAATCGCGGCGCCAGCGCACCCACGCGGCCGCAGTTCCCGGCGGTGTACGCCAGCGAGGGCCTGGCGATCCAGGTGGGCGCGAGCACCGCGTACGACGAACGTGCGGTGTTCTCGTCGTACGGCCCGGGGCTCGACCTGCTCGCGCCCGGGCTCGGCATCTGGACCACGTTCATGAGCTACCCGAGCTGGGCCGGCGCCAGCTACCCCGGGTACGTGGCAGCGTCCGGCACGTCGTTCGCCGCACCGTTCGTGACCGCAGCCGTGGGGCTGCTCGCGAGCGCGCGGCCCGAGCTGACCGACACCGACTTCCAGCGCATCCTGCGACAGACCGCCGACGACCTGCCGCCCGCGGGCCCCGACGCACCGACTGGTTGGGGGCGGCTCAACGTCGCGCGCGCGCTGCACGCGGTGCGGCCCGAAGTCGGCATCTGGCACGACGAGGTGGTGGCGGACCGCTTCGAGGAGGAGGCCTCCGGCCTGCTCGACGTGGGTGAGGGCACGCTGGGCACGTTGCCGCTGCACTTGGGCGAGCGGCCGGCCACGCGCATCGCGGCTTACGCCACGGTGACGATCCCCGACTCGCTCGTGGACTCGCTGCAGGTGTGGCCGCGCGTCGGCGGCACGTTCTCGGTGCGCGGCGACTTCCGCCTGCCGTACTACACGCCGAGCGCCGAGGTCGTGGCGCAGCAGGGGCGCACGTTCACGCTGCGCGGGCATCTCTACCGCGTGACGCGCGATTCGTGCGTGACCTGCGACGACCTCTATGTGCCCCTGGCGCCGAGCAACGTGCGGTTCGGATTCACGGTGCTCGGGCGCGCCGACCGCACGGGCGGGGGCGCCACGGGCACGCCGCCCGCGCCGCTGCCGCTCGCGTTGCGCGTGCACCCCAACCCATGCCGCGGCCCGCTCACGCTGCGGCTGCCGCAGGCGGCGCGCGTGCGCGTGCTCGACGCGCAGGGCCGCGTGCTCCGACAGTGGGACGCCGCGGCGGGAGAGACGCGCTGGGATGGGCGCGACGCCCTCGGGCGCGATGCGCGACCCGGGCTGCTGCTCGTGCAGGCACGCACCGCAGACGGCCGCACCTGGACCCAGCGCGTCTCGCGCCTGCCGTGACGCTGGCGGCGCGTGACGGCAGCACGCATGCTGCGCGCATGCGACGCTCCCTCCTGCGGCTCGCCGCGATCGCGCTGCCGCTCGCCGGATGCACGCCGGCGCGTGCGCCCACAGGCTGGTCGATGGTCGAGGACCTCACGCCCGCGTTCCTCGTGGGCACCACGGGCGCGGACGCGAGCGTGGCCGCCGACGCGCACGGGCGGGTCGCGCTCACCTGGGTCACGCGCGACACGCTCGGCGCCACCGACGCGTGGCTCGCCGTGTCCACGGACTCGGGCGCCACGTTCACGCTGCCGCAGCGCGTGAACCTGCGGCCCGGATCGGTCGCGAGCTACGCCGAGAGCCGCCCCGTCGCGGCATTCGGGCCCGCAGGCCGCCTGCTGCTGGTGTGGGCATCGCTGCGGGACAGCGGTTCGCACGCGTGCGACATCGCCGCGCGAGTCAGCCGCGACGGCGGCCGCACGCTGGGCCTGGAGCGCGTGATCGACGACGAGGCCGGCGATCCCGCATCGCCCTACCGCGGGTTCGCGTCGGCGGGCTGGCTGGCGAACGGCCGCGCGCTCGTGGCGTGGATCGACGGCCGCGGCACGCCGCTGGCACCCGGCGAGGAGGAACCGCACACCGCCGAGGTGTTCGCGGACGTCAGTGCCGACGGCGGCGAGTCGTGGGGCGTGGACACGCGCGTGGCCGGGCTCGTGTGCCCCTGCTGCCGACTCACCTTGCAGACGCGCGGCAGCGACGCCGTGGCGCTCGCCTACCGCGGCGCGGCCGACGATCTGCGCGATCCGCGACTGGCGTGGTCGCGCGACGGCGGCCGGAGCTGGCGCCTCGACAGCCTCGTCTCACGCGACGCGTGGCAGCTCGAGGGTTGCCCGTCGGTCGGCCCGGTCGCCACGCTCGCGGGCGATGGCACTCGCGGGCAATACGCCTGGTTCACCGGCAGCGCGTCCGGCGCCGGCGTCCACACGCTGGGCTGGCGCGTCGAGGGCGACAGCGCGTTCGCCTGGGGCCCGCCGGTGCTGCACGCCGACAGCCTGCGGGAGCCGAGCCGCCCGATGCTCGCGGAGACCGACGGCGCTCCGGTGCTCGGGGTGCTCGCACGATCCGGGGAACCCGATGCCCCACGCGTGCTCGCCCTGCGCCCACTCGATGGGGCGGCCACGCCACGCGCGTGGCTGCAGCTCGGTGCGGGGGTGCGGAGCGCGGCGCTCGCGCCCGCCGGGGGCACCGCCGTGTGGGCCACCTGGACCGAGGACGCGGGCGATGGCCCGCGCGTGCGGCTCGCGCGGGTGCGTCCGAGGTCGTGACACGGGCCCGATGTCCTCGCAGCCTCCTGGCCCGCACGCGCGAAGTACGGCCGCGCCCGTCGCGTGACTGCCCGCGCACAGCGGCGTGCGTTGCCGCCGCGTGCGCGGAGCCGCTACGCTCCTGCGGCTCGCGGTCGCACCGCGTGGCGCCGCACCCGCCCGACCCGCGCCCCCTTCCCGACGATCCCGAGAGGCCCTCTTGACCGGTTCGCCGTCCGACCTGCAAGCCGTCCAGAAGCTGAACCAGGCCCGCGAGCGCATCGTGGGCGAACTGCGCAAGGCCATCGTGGGACAGGACGACGTGGTGGACCACCTGCTCACCGCGCTGTTCGCGGGTGGCCATGTGCTGCTCGTGGGCGTTCCGGGGCTGGCCAAGACGTTGCTGATCTCGAGTCTCGCCCGAGTGCTCGATCTCAAGTTCAACCGCATCCAGTTCACGCCCGACTTGATGCCGAGCGACATCACCGGCACCGACATCCTCGACGAGGATCACGCCACCGGCCGGCGCAGCATGCGGTTCATCCAGGGCCCCGTGTTCGCCAACATCGTGCTGGCCGACGAGATCAACCGCACGCCGCCCAAGACGCAGGCGGCGCTGCTGCAGGCCATGCAGGAGAAGGAGGTCACGGCGAGCGGCCGCACCTACCCGCTCGAACTGCCGTTCTTCGTGCTCGCCACGCAGAACCCGATCGAACTCGAGGGCACCTACCCGCTGCCCGAGGCGCAGCTCGACCGTTTCATGTACAACGTGCAGGTCGACTACCCCTCGCGCGAGGAGGAAGAGCGCATCGTGGCCACGACCACGTCCGCCTACGCGCCGGACCTGCAGCCGGTGCTCGCCGCGCGCGACATCCTCGAGCTGCAGCAGCTCGTCCGCCGCGTGCCGGTCACCGAGCACGTGGCGCGCTACGCGGTGCGCCTCGCGCGTGCCACCCGCGGCCGCGAGGACGCCCCCGCGTTCGTGAAGCAGTGGGTGAGCTGGGGCGCCGGACCGCGCGCCTCGCAGTACCTCGTGCTGGGCGCCAAGACGCGGGCCGTGCTGCGCGGGCGATTCGCACCGGGCATCGAGGACGTGCAGGCGGTGGCGCCTTCGGTGCTGCGCCACCGCATCGTGACCAATTTCACCGCCGAAGCCGAGGGCGTGAAGCCCGACCGGATCATCGCCGACCTGGTCGCGAGCGTGCCGACGGAGTAGTTCGAGCCGACCCCTCCTTCGAGAGGAGCACCGAATGAACCGCACGTCCGAGGCCGCCGCCCGCAGCACCCTCGTCCGTCGCATCGGGCTCTACGCCGCCACGGCGATCACCGTGGGCAACATCATCGGCTCCGGCATCTTCCGCTCGCCCCACTCCGTGGCGCAGGAACTGCCCACACTCTGGCTGGTGATCGCAGCGTGGGTGGTGGGAGGGGTGCTGAGCATGG
This sequence comes from uncultured bacterium, assembly GCA_902826705.1. GTDB lineage: Bacteria > Eisenbacteria > RBG-16-71-46 > RBG-16-71-46 > RBG-16-71-46 > CADEFY01. The sequence continues at coordinate 18,666 of CADEFY010000008.1, read as the reverse complement.
CGGGTTCGCTCGTGCTCACCGAACTGGCGGTGACGCACCCGCACACAGGCGGGCTCTACGTGTTCATCCGCGAGGGCTTCGGGCGGGCATGGGCGTTCGTGTTCGGTTGGGCCAACCTGTGGGTGATCAAGCCCACGGTGATCGCCTCGATCGTGAGTGTTTTCGCGCTCTACTTCTGTGAGGTCGTGGGGCTGCCCAAGCGCACCGAGTTCGCCGTGGGCGCCGGCGCCATCGTGCTGCTCACGTTCGTCAACTGGCTCGGCGTGCGCGAGGGCACGCGCACGCAGTCGGTCTTCACGACCGCCAAGCTGATCGGCATCTTCGCCCTCTGCGCGCTCGCGTTCACGCTGCCCAGCGTGCACCCGCCCGCGCTGGTCGAAGCGAAGACCGCCGGCTCGGCGGGCCATTCGCTGCTGCTCGCGTTCTCGCTGGCCATGATCGGGATCCTGTTCGCGTACGACGGCTGGACCGACTCCACCTACGTCGCGGGTGAGGTCAAGGACCCGCAGCGCACCATGCCGATCGCGATCCTGGGCGGCACCGCACTGGTGATCGTGGTCTACGTGCTGGCCAATCTCGCGTACTACAAGGTGCTCTCGCCGGACGAGGTGGCGAGCTACGAGGCCGTGGGCTCCGAGACCGTGCACCGTCTGCTCGGGGACTTCGGTGCTCGGGCGCTGGCCGTGCTCGTGGCCGTGTCCACGTTCGGCACCACAAACGGCGCGATCCTCACCGGCCCGCGCGTCACGCAGGCCATGGCCGCCGACGGCATGCTCTGGAAGCCGCTCGCCCAGCTCGATGCCAAGCGCGAGACGCCGGCGCTCGCACTGTGGATCCAAGCGGCGCTGTCGTGCCTGTGGCTCTACTTCGCGAACGGGTTCGAGGATGTGTCTGGCTGGTTCGTGACCACGTCGTGGCTCTTCTACGCCGTCACCACCGCCACGATCTTCGCGCAGCGGAGCCGCGAGGCGAGCGGCGAGCTGCCACGCCCCAGCTACCGCACGCCGCTCTACCCGCTCACCCCGATCCTCTTCCTGCTCGTGACGGGCGTGATCATCTGGAGCGACTTCTCCGCCAGCGCCCCCTTCGCGGGCCTGCAGCAGATGGGCATCACCGTGCCGCGCGCCATGGCGGGCGTGCTGATCGCCGCCACGGGCTTCCCCGTGTATCTGTTCTGGCGTTCGCGGCAGCGGGGCAGCGGGATGACGCGTGGCTGAGAGCGCGGCGGCGCGTGCGGCCGAGCCCTCACGCCGCTATCTCGATCCGGCGGTCGTCGCCCGGCTCGGACACCTCGACGTGCGGGCGCGGCTCGTGGTCGAGGGCTTCATCTCCGGCATGCACCGCTCACCGTTCCACGGGTTCAGCGTCGAGTTCGCCGCGCACCGCGCCTACATGCCCGGCGATCCGCTCAAGAACCTCGACTGGAAGGTGCTCGCGAGGTCGGAGCGGCTGCTGATCAAGCAGTACACCGAGGAGACCAACCTCCGCGCCCATCTGCTGCTCGACCAGTCCGGCTCCATGGGATTCGCCTCACGCGGCGCATCGATGAGCAAGCTGGAGTACGCGCGGTCCCTCGCCGCGGCGCTCGCCTATCTGATGCTGGGGCAGCAGGACGCCGTGGGCGTGATGCGCTTCGCCGAGCACGCGCAGGAGTTCGTGCCGGCCCGCTCCGTGCGCTCCCACCTCGACATCGTGCTCAAGACGCTGGCGCACGGCGAGGCCCAAGGTCGCACGCGGCTCGGCCCGGCGCTGCATGAACTCGCCGAACGCATCAAGCGGCGCGGGCTCGTGATCCTGCTCTCCGACCTCATGGACAAGCCGTCCGAGGTGCTGTCGGGACTGCAGCACTTCCGTCATCGCGGGCACGAGGTGATCGTGTTCCACATCCTCGACCCCGAGGAGATCGAGTTCCCGTACTCGGACACGGCCACATTCGTGGACATGGAGAGCGGTGACCGCATGACCACGGAGCCGTGGGAGATCGCGGGCCGCTACCACGAGATGTTCGAGGCCTGGCGCGAGCGCTACTCCCGCAGTTGCCGCGAGCAGCGCGTGGACTACGTGCCGCTCGACACGCGCATGCCGTTCGACCGCGCGTTGCTGGCGTACCTCGAGAAGCGCGCGAGGCTGCTGTGATGCATGCCTCGTGCTCCGGGTGGGGCAACGCCGCGCGATGAACTTCCTCAACCCGCTCTTCCTGTTCGGCCTGGCGGCGGCCGCGATCCCGATCCTGATCCATCTCTTCACGCGCCGGCGGCCGCGCGAGGTGCGCTTCTCCTCGCTCGAGTTCCTGAGCGAGGTGCAGCAGAGCGAGATCCGCCGGCTGCGCATCAAGCAGTGGCTGCTGCTCGCGCTGCGCACGCTCGCCGTGGCGGCGATCGCCACCGCCATGGCGCGGCCCGCGCTGCCGGGAGGGGCGGGCCGCGCGGGCGAGGCGGCGGCCACCACGGTGGTCGCATTGATCGATGTGAGCGGATCCATGGGCGCCCTCGCAGCAGGCGATCGTCCGTTGCTCGCCGAGGCGCGCCGTGCAGCCGAGGACCTGCTGGCCACGCTCGGGCCTGCGGACCAGTTGTTGCTCGTGCCGTATGACCGCACGCCGCGGCCCGCCACCGACCAGCCGATCGGGGATGCGGGCCGGCTCCGCGCCGCGTTGCAGGCACTGGTGCCGGGCGCACAGCGCACCGATCACGCAGCCGCCCTGGCGCTCGCGACCCGGGCGATCACCGAGTCGCGGGCGCTCAACAAGGAGCTCGTGTGGTTCTCCGACTTCCAGCGCACGGGGCTCGTCGATGGCACCGCGCTCACGGCGACGGGCCCGTGGAACGAGGCGCGCGTGTATCTGGTGCCCTTCGCGCCACGCGGTCGCGCCAACGCTGGCGTGACGGACGCGCGACTGATGCCGGGGGAGTCCGGCGCGGCGCTGGCCGTCACCGCACATGGCAGCGGCGTGTCCGCGGGCGACTTCGCCCTCGAGGTGCGCGACGTGCCCGCCGCCGGCGCCGTGCGTGCCACGCTGGGGCGCGGCTTCGTGTCCCTGCCGGGCGAGGGGGATGGCGCCACCCTGCTGCCGCTCTCGGCGATGCCCGAGGCGGGCGGCGAGGTGCTGCTGCCCGCGGACGTGCTGCCGCTCGACGACCGCCGCGTGTTCGCCGCCGGCCGTGCGGGGGCGTTGCGCGTGGTGCTGCGCGAGGACGGGCCGGCCTCGGCCCTTCGCCTGGCGCTCGAGGCCGGCGCACCGGCGAGCGGCATCGCGCTCCAGGTCGCCGACGGTGCGCGCCTCGGCGCGCAGCTCGCCGGCGCCGACGCCGTGGTGATCGGCGATGTGGCGCGTCTGGCGCCCGCCGAGACGCAGGCCGTGCTCGACTTCCATCGCGGCGGCGGCGGCGTGCTGCTGGCGCCCGGCGAACGGGCCGAGACGGCGTTCTGGAACGAGGCGCTGCTCGGCGAACTCGGACTCGGGCGACTCGGCCCGCTCGAGCCTGCAGCCGCGCAGGGGGCGTGGCGACTCGCGCGCCGCGTCGCGGGCCACGCCGTGCTCGACGGCTTCCCCGCGCGCCCGGGCGAGGCGCTGTCCACCGCACGCATCGTGCGCACGCGCCGGGTCGAGTCGGCTGCGCGCGTACTGCTCGAGCATGACGCGCAGCGCCCCGCACTGCTCGAGGCTCCGCAGGCGCTGCTGCTCGCCACGCCGCTCGATGCCGCGAGCGGGGACCTGGCAGTGAGCGGCGCGTTCCTTCCGCTGGTGCACCAGGCGGTGCGCGTGCTCGGCCGCGGCACCGCGGCGGCGTCGCTCTCCCCGGGCGAGGTGTGGCGCGCCCCTGCCCGCACCGGCGATTGGCGCATCGTCGACGAGGACGGCCGCGACATCGAGGTGTCCGTGCGCGCCGAAGGCGGCGCGACACGTGCGCAGTCCGCGCCGCTCGAGCGCCCGGGGCTCTACCGCGTGCTCGAGGGCGGCCAGTTGCGCGGCAGCATCGCCGTCAATCCCGACCCGCAGGAGTCGGCACTCGAGCCGATCGACGAGCGCGAGTTGCTGGCTGCATTCCCCGACGGACGGGCGCGCGTGCTGCGCCCGGGCGCGGACTTCGCGCAGCGGGTGCGCGAAGCGCGCTTCGGCCGCGAACTCTGGCCGTGGTTCGTGATCCTGGCGCTCGCGCTGCTGATCGCCGAGACGATCCTCGGCCGCTGGGGCATGGGCGATCCGGCCAAGCGAACGGCGCCGGCCCCCTGAGCAGGGACCGGCGCCGTCGTGTGCCGTGGGTGAAGGCCTACTGGCCTTCGACCTTGACGTTGCGGGGCAGCACCTCGGGGTTGAGCACCTTGAGCTCGACGCGACGGTTGCGCAGGCGCTCCTCGTCATTGCGCTCCTGCGTCTCCGGCTGCGTCTCGCCGTAGCCCTTGGCGATCAGGTTGTCGCCGCGCAACTGGAACTTGGACAGCAGGTAGCTGCGCACGGACTCCGCACGCGACTGCGACAGCCGCTGGTTGAGCGCCGAGGAGCCACGCGTATCGGTGTGCCCCTGGATCTCGACCTTGAGGTCGACGAACTTCTCGAGCGCCGCGCCGGCCTCGTTGAGCGACGCCTCGGACTCCGGCAGCAGATTGGCGCTGCCGGTCTCGAAGTAGATGTTCTCCAGGCGCACACGGCCGCCCTCGACCAGCTGACGCTCGGTCTCGGTCACCGGCTTGCTCGGCGCCGGCGTGGGGGGCGCTGCGGGAGGCGGAGTCTGACGCGTGGGCGGAGGCGGAGGCGGCGTGGTCTCCTTGACCGCGTTGCCCGCGCCGCGCTGAGCGGCCGAGCAGCCCTTGGCGTCCACCTTGGAACCCGCGGGCGTGTTGGGGCAGGCGTCGACGCCATCACAGACGCCATCCCCGTCGGCGTCGGTGGAGCAGCCCTTCTCATCCACGATGCAGCCCTTGGGCGTGTCGGGGCAGTAGTCGATGCGGTCGTACACGCCATCGCCGTCGTAGTCGACGGCCGGCCAGCGGAAGCACGGAGCCTTGTCGTCGCGATGGTCGATGCTCTGCGGGGTCTCGGCGCGCGCCGTCGTGGCGACTCCGAGCACCGCGAGGGTGGCGATCAGCGAACACGCGCGGCGCAGTGCGCGGCGGTCGGGTCCGGTCATGGGAACCTCCATCGATGGGGGTTGGGGAAACCGCTTGGTCCGGAATGGGGCGCACCTTACATTGCCCGGCCATGAGGCGCACGCTCTCCACTCTCCTGCTCGGCCTGATCCTGGCATCTGCCACCGCGTGGGCCGAGCCGCTCAGCCCCGCCGACGCGGACTCGCCCGCGAGCGTGCTCGACCTGCCCGCCCGCGCCTGGAGTTTCGACCGCTGGCTGCGCACGCCACCCCTCACGCCGTCCGCGCTGCGCGGTAAGCTGGTGCTGCTGCGATGGTTCACCGAGGAGTGCCACTACTGCGAGGGCACCCTTCCCGAACTGGAGCGCCTGCGGAAGCGGTATGACGACGCGGGGCTCGTCGTGATCGGCGTGTTCCACCCCAAGCCCATGCGGCCGGTGCGCGACGCGCGCATCCTCAAGCTGGCGGACCGGCTCGGGTTCCACGGGCCCATCGCGGTCGACGAGCGATGGACCACGCTCGAACGCTGGTGGCTCGACGGCCACCCGGAGCGCAACTGGACGAGCGTGTCGTTCCTGGTCGATCAGGCGGGCACCGTGCGATGGGTGCACACGGGCGGCGAGTACCACCCGGGCGAGGACCCGCGCCACCGCGGCTGCGCGCGGCAGTACGCCGAGCTCGTCGCCACGATCGACCGCCTGCTCGCGGAGCCGCGCGCCGCGCAGTGAGGCGCCCGTCAGCTCTCGCGCCGTGCCCGCGCGAGCAGGTCCACCACTCCGAGCACGGCCGCCCAGACGTCGAGGTGGCGCTCATCGAGCAGTCCTCTGCGCTGGCGCAGGATGCCCGTGATGTCCCGCCACTGCAGCTGCGCGACTTCGCCGCCCAGCCGGAACCGCTGCAACTTGCGCAGTACCGAGTCCTCGGCGGACTTCACCACGACTTCGAAGGGCGGGTCCCCGATCGAGACGGCGGAACGCCGACGGAACTCCACCCGGTCGAACTCGGTGTCCCCCCGCACGAAGAAGTCGAGCTTCCAGGCAGACTCCAAGTGGATCAGGTTGAAGGAACGGCGATCCCGCACGGCCTCCTGCATCGCCGCAGCGCTGGAATAGAAGTCCGCGGCGAACCTCGCGGCGAATCGCTCGATGTCATCCAACTCGAGCTCCACGACGAGATCGATGTCGAGCGAGGTCCGGGGCTCGCCATGGAGCGCCGCAGCGACGGATCCGCCCGACAGATAGGGGATCGCGAGCTCGTCGAGCCGCTGCGTCACCTCGCGCAACATCTCGAGGGGCGTCGCGGAGTGGGTCATCGGTCCGCGCCCCGGCGATCGCGCTCGAGGATCACCGCTTCGGCGAGCGCTGCGGGCAGCGTGCGTCGGGTGAACGCATCGAGGATCTCGCGCTCGGTGGCCCCGGGGTGCTGAAGTCGCAGACCCGCGATCGCCAATGCCCGTACGTCGCGCGTCATCGCGTCAAACATCGCCACGCGTCGCGCCCGTGAGCGTCAACCGCCAGCGCGCTCCACCACCATCGCCGCGCCCATGCCGCCGCCCACGCACAGGGTGGCGAGGCCGTGCCGCCCGCCCGAGCGGGCCAGCTCGCGCAGCAGCGTCCCCACGAGCCGCGCGCCGCTGGCGCCGAGCGGGTGCCCCAGCGCGATCGCGCCCCCGTTCACGTTGGTGCGCGACTCGGGCAGCGACAGGGCACGCACCACAGCCACCACCTGCGAGGCGAACGCCTCGTTGAGCTCGATGCGGTCGATCGCACCGAGCGCGAGCCCCGCGCGCGCCAGAGCCGTGGGCACCGCGGCCACGGGGCCGATGCCCATGAGCGCGGGATCCACGCCGGCGACCGCGTACGAGACGAACCGGCCGAGCGGGGTGAGTCCGAAGCGCTCGACGGCCTCGCTCGAGGCGATGAACAGCGCCGCTGCCCCGTCACTCGTGGGGCAGGAGTTTCCCGCCGTGACGCTGCCGTCGGCATCGAATGCGGCCTTCAGGCTCGCCAGCTTCTCAGCGCTCGTCTCGGAGCGGATCGCGTCATCGGCGACGATCGGCGTGCCGTCGGCGAGCGTCACCGGCACGATCTCCTCGGCGAACACGCCCGCGTCGCGCGCGGCGGCTGCGCGCTGATGACTGCGCAGCGCCCACGCGTCCTGGTCCGCGCGCGCCACGCTGTGCGCACGCGCCACGCACTCGGCGGTCTGGCCCATGGCCATGTACAGCTCGGAGCGTCCGGCGAGCCACTCGGGGTTCGGCGACGGGTTCGCGCCCCCGAGCGGGATGCGCGACATGGACTCCATGCCGCCCACGAGCACCAGGTCCGCCTGGCCCAGCCGCACGCGGTCGCAGGCGACCGCCGTGGCCTCGAGACTGCTCGCGCACAGGCGTGTGAGCGTCATCGCGGGCACGCGATCGGGCATGCCGCTCGCCAGCGTGATCGCGCGCGCGACGTTGCGTCCCTGCTCCCCCTCGGGATACGCGCAACCCACGATCACCTCGTCGACCGCGTCGGCCGCGGCCGGGGGCAGCGTGGCGAGCGTGTGGCGGAACAGGCCGGCGAGGAGCGCATCGGAGCGGCACGCCGCGAGGGCGCCCTTGCCCGAACGGGTGAACGGGGTGCGCACGGGAGCGCACAGCCACGCCGTCGCGAACGGGCTCATGCGCGGCGGCGCAGCGCGCCGCGATCGACCTTGCCCAGATGCGTGCGCGGCAGCGCATCGAGGAACGTGACCTCACGCGGGTGCTTGTAGGCCGCGAGCCGTTCCCGCACATGCGCGCGCAGCTCCTCGCCGAGCCCTTCACGCGGTTCGCGTGCGACCACGAACGCCACGGGCTTCATGAGTCCGCTCGCATCGAGCGCGCCCACCACCGCCGCTTCGGCGACCGCCGCATGCTCGAGCAGGCATCCTTCCACCTCGGCGGGCGCCAGCCACTTGCCGCCCACCTTGAGCATCTCGTCGCCGCGGCCGTGGTAGGTCACGAAGCCGTCGGGCCCCATGGCGATCAGGTCGCCCGACACATACCACTCGCCGCGGAACGCCTGCTCGGTGCGCTCGTGGTTCTGCCAGTAGTGCAGCGCACGCGCGCCGCCGCGCACCCAGAGCCAGCCGACCTCGCCCATCGGCAGCGGTTCTCCCGCGTCGTCGCAGACCTTCACCTCGAACCCCGGCACGACGCGGCCGAGCGTGCCCGGACGCGCCTCACCGGGGCGGTTGGAGATGAAGATGTGCCACATCTCGGCGGTGCCGAGACCGTCGAGCAGCTCGACGCCGAAGCGTTCGCGCCACTGCCGGTCCAGCTCGACCGGCAGCGCCTCGCCCGCCGACGTGCAGGCACGCAGGCAGCTCAGGTCCTGCGCCGCGGCGTCCGGGTGCTGCACCATGCGGTGCACCATGGTGGGCACATGGATCAGCAGCGTGGGGCGGTGACGCCGGATCTGATCGAACAGCGTCTCGGCGGTGGACGGCTCGCGGAACAGCACGCACGACGCGCCGGCGCGGAACGGGAAGAACAGATTGGAGCCGGTCGCGTAGCCGAAGTACAGCTTGGGCACGGCCAGCGTGATGTCGTCCTCGTGGTACTGCATCACGCCCAGCCCGTACTGCTCCGTGGTGTAGGCGAACGCACGATGCGTCTGCACCACCGCCTTGGGCCGGCCGGTCGTGCCCCCCGAGAAGAGCCACATCGCCGGGTCGTCGCGGTGGGTGCGCGCGTTCTCGAACGCGGGGCTGGCGGCGGCGAGCTGCGCCTCCCAGCCCTCGCCGTCCACCACGAGCGTGCCCGCCAGATGCGCGGCGCCGTGCGCGGCCTCGGCGAACGCGCCGGCGTGGTCGCGGTGCGTGACCAGCACGCGCGCCCGCGAGTACTCGAGCAGCGCGGCGATGTCCGAAGGGGGCAGCGCGGGGTTGACCATGACGACCACGGCGCCGAGCTTGAGCGTGCCGAACAGGGCGGCCACATACTCGGCGCTGTCGGGCAGCGCGATCATGACGCGCTGCTCCTGCTGCGCGCCGGCCCGCGCGATCAGGTTCGCGAAGCGGTTGGCCAGGGCCTGCACCTGCGCGTAGGTGAGCGTGCCCGAGTCCGTGCGCAGCGCCACGCGATCGCCGCGCCCCTCGCGCACGCGGTCGTCGAGGAGGAAGTCGGCGAGGTTGAGCTGTTCGGGTGGCTCGTGGGGCATGGTAGCTTCCGGTGTCCGCTGCCTGCACTGCGGGCCGCGCCGGCGCAGCGTCGGCACATCATGGAGGCGGCGGCAGCCGCGAGGCAATCTCCCCCCTCATCGGAGCAGGGCGCCGTGGCGATCCGCGAACTGGGTGAGATGACGTTCGAGGATGTGAGCGCGATGGACCGCTCCCGCACGATCGCCGTGCTGCCCGTGGGCGCGATCGAGGCCCACGGGCCGCACCTGCCTCTGGCCACGGACACCGTGATCGCCGCGGCCATGGCGCGTGCAGGCGCGGCCGCGCTCGATGCCGCGGGCTGGCATGCCGTGCTGTTGCCACCCCTGCCGTTCACAGCGGCGCCGTTCGCCGCCGCTTTCCCCGGCACGTTGTCGGTCGCCCCCGGCACCGTGACGGCGCTGCTCGCCGACCTCGCCGCCGAGCTGGCGCGCCAGGGATTCGCGGCGCTCGCGATCGCCAACGCGCACCTGGACCCCACGCATCTCGCCGCGCTCCGCGCGGGCGCCGAGCGCGCGCGCACGGCGCACGCGATGCCCCTGGTGTTCCCCGAGCTGTCGCGCAAGCCGTGGGCGCTGCGGCTCACCGAGGAGTTCCGCACCGGGGCGTGCCACGCCGGGCGGTTCGAGGGCTCGGTCGTGATGGCGGAGCGGCCCGACCTCGTGCGCGAGGCGCTGCGCACGACGCTGCCCGCCAACCCGGCTTCGCTCAGCACCGCGATCCGCGACGGCCGCACCACGTTCGCGGAGGCGGGCGGGCCGCGCGCGTACTTCGGCTGGCCCGCCGACGCCACCGCAGACGAGGGCCGCGCCACCATCGCCGCGCTCGGCGGCATCCTCGCCGACGCCGTGCGCGACGCACTCGAGGCGGCGCGATGAGCGGCAGCCCTCTGGCCGGACGCGGCGCCGTGGTGACGGGCGCCGGGCGCGGGATCGGGGAGGCCATCGCCACGGCACTCGCCGATGCCGGCGCCGCCGTGCTGATCGCCTCCCGAACGGCCGACGAGATCGACCGCGCGGCGGCGCGACTCGCGGCGCGTGGGGCGCGCGTGTTCACGCAGGTCTGCGACGTGAGCGACGAGGTGAGCGTGCGCCGCCTGGGCGCTGCGGCGCGAGAGCGGCTGGGCACGGTGGACCTGCTGGTCAACAACGCGGGCGCGGCACAGGCCGCGCCGCTGCCGCGCATCGCGCTCTCCGAGTGGAACCACCTGCTGGCGGTCAACGCCACCGGCGCGTTCCTGTGCACGCGCGAGTTCGTTCCGGCCATGCTGGAGCGCGGGTTCGGGCGCATCGTCAATGTGGCCTCGGTGGCGGGACTGTCCGGCGCGCGCTACGTGGCGCACTACACGGCGTCCAAGCACGCCCTGGTGGGGCTCACGCGCGCATCGGCCGCGGAGTTCGCCGGCACCGGTGTCACCGCGCATGCCGTCTGCCCGGGCTACGCGGACACCCCCATGACCGCACGCACCGTGGCGCAGGTGCAGTCGCGCACCGGGCGCACGCCCGAGGAATCGCTCGCAGCCGTGCTCGAGAGCGCGGGGCAGCAGCGGCTGGTGACGCCCGCCGAGGTGGCCGCCGAGGTCTTGGCGCTGTGCACCAGCGAGGACAACGGCCGCATCGCCGTGATCACCGGAGGAGGACCTGTGGGACTGCCGCTCGAGGTCGTCAACCCCGCCGCGCTCGGAGCGCCCAGGGGCTTCAGTCACGGCGTGCTCGCTCCGCCCGGCGGCCGCGTGCTGTTCGTGGCCGGCCAGGTGGGGTGGGAGGCCTCCGACACCGGCACTCCGCCCGGTTTCGCCGCACAGTTCGCGCGCGCCCTCGACAAGGTGCTCGAGGTGGTGCGCAGCGCAGGCGGCAGCGCCTCTGACGTGGCGCGTCTCACGGTGTACGTCACCGACCTCGAGGCGTATCGCGCCGACCTGCGTGCGCTCGGCGGCCTTTGGCGCGAACGATTCGGCTCGTACTATCCCGCCATGGCACTCGTGCAGGTGCAGGGGCTCGTCGACCGCGGCGCCGTCGTGGAGATCGAGGCCACGGCGGTGATCGGAGGCTCACGCTGACCATGTCGCCCACGCCACGGTCGTTCCGCTACGCGCTCGACGAGTCCACCGGCGTCGCCACCATCACGCTCGACCGCCCGGACCGGCTCAACGCGCTCACGTTCGAGGTCTACACCGAACTGCGCGACACGTTCGCCGCGCTCGATTCGGCCGCCGGCGTGCGCGCCGCGGTGATCACCGGGGCCGGCCGCGGATTCTGCTCCGGCGGCGACGTCGAGGACATCATCGGTGCGCTGTTCGGCCGCGACCACGCCGGCCTGCTCGAGTTCACGCGCCTGACGTGTGACCTGGTGCTCCAGATGCGCCGCTGCCGCAAGCCGGTGATCGCCGCGCTCAATGGCACGGTGGCCGGCGCGGGCGCGGTGATCGCGACGGCGTGCGACTTCCGCATCGCTGCGCCGAGCGCGAAGATCGCGTTCCTGTTCGTGCGTGTGGGGCTCTCGGGCGCCGACATGGGCGTGTCGTGGCTGCTCCCGCGCATCGTGGGCCGCACCCATGCCACGGAGCTGCTCATGCTCGGCGACTTCATCGACGCGGCACGTGCGGCCGAGATCGGCCTCTACCACCGCGTCGTGCCGCAGGAGCAGGTGGTGGCCGAGGCCACGGCCCTCGCGGCGCGACTCGCCAGGGGGCCGCAGGCGAGTCTGGCGGCCACCAAGCACGCGATCGACGCAGAGGCGCACATGACGCTGGAACAGGCGCTCGAGGAGGAGGCGGCGGTGCAGGCCGCGCTCATGGAGCACCCCGATTATCGCGAGGCCTACGAGGCGTTCCGCGAGAAGCGGGCGCCGCGCTTCGCATGAAGATCACGCCCGACCTGGCGCCGATCCGCGCGTTCCTCGGCGACACGCACCCGGACTTCGCCGCGCGCGTGGGCGAATGGGCCGCACGCGAACTGATGCCGCGCCCCGAACCCGCCAGTGACGATGACGCTCGGCGCGAGGCGCGCGGACTGCTGGCGGCGATGGGCAGCGCAGGCTGGCTCGAGCCGATCCGCGCGGGCGACTGGCGTGCGTGCTGCCTGGCGCGCGAAGCGCTCGCGGCCGCTTCGCCGCTCGCCGACGCCGTGTTCGCGCTGCAGGGCCTTGGGCTCGTGCCGCTGCTGCACGGAGCCGACGACGCGCTCAAGGCGCGCTATGTGAACGAGGCCGTCGCTGGCCGCGCGATGGGCGCATTCGCGATGACCGAGCCCGACGCCGGCACCGACGTGGCCGCACTCGCCACCACCGCCCGCCGCGACGGCGACCACTACGTACTCGACGGCCGCAAGGTGTTCATCTCCAACGCCGGCATCGCCGACTGGTACAACGTGTTCGCCACCACCGACGCGAGCGCGGGCGGCAAGGGCATCGGCTGCTTCGTGGTGCCGGCGGACACGCCGGGCCTGCAGTTCGTGCGGGCGCTCGTGCTGTCGTCACCGCACCCGCTGGGCGAGATCGCGCTCACGGGCTGCCGCGTGCCGGTCTCGCACCGTCTCGGCGCCGAGGGTAAGGGCTTCGCCCTCGGCCTGAAGACGCTCGACCGCCTGCGTCCCACCGTGGGTGCGGCCGCCTGCGGCATGGCCGCGCGTGCGCTGGCCGAGGCGCTGGCGCACGCCCGCACACGCCGCCAGTTCGGCAAGCCGCTCGCCGAGTTCCAGCTCGTGCAGGAGAAGCTGGCGCGCATGGCCACTGAGCTGACTGCGGCGCGGCTGCTGGTGTATCGCGCTGCATACGAGGCCGACCACGGTGCGGCGCGCATCACCCTGGAGGCCGCGATGGCCAAGTCGTATGCCACTGAAGCCGCCCAGCGCATCGTGGATGACGCCGTGCAGATCCTGGGCGGCGCGGGCGTCCTGGCGAGCCACCCGGTCGACCGCTTGTATCGCAGTGTGCGAGCGCTGCGGATCTATGAGGGCACGACCGAGATCCAGCACCTCGTGATCGCCGGACAACTGCTCGCATGAGGATCGCCTGCATCGGCGGCGGGCCCGCGGGGTTGTTCTTCGCGCTCCTCATGAAGCAGCAGGACCCGCGCCATCAGGTGGCGGTGTACGAGCGCAACCGGCTCGAGGACACGTTCGGGTTCGGGGTGGTGTTCTCCGACGCCACCGAGGAGGCGCTGGCGAGCGCGGACGCCAGCACGATCGCCGCGATGGGCGCGCTATGCCACCGCTGGGATGACATCGAGATCCACTACCGCGGCCAGGTGCTCACCTCGGGCGGGCACGGCTTCTCGGGTGTCTCACGACGCGCGCTGCTGCAGTTGCTGGCCGATCGGTGCCGCGGCGCTGGCGTGGAGCTGCACTTCGAGCACGAAGTGGACGACCCCGCGGCGCTCGCCGCGGACCTGGTGTTCGCGGCAGACGGCGTGAACTCCGCGGTGCGCGAGCGCTATCGCGAGCACTTCCGGCCCACGATCGACACGCGCCCCAACCGCTTCGTGTGGCTGGGCACGTCGCGGCCCTTTCCAGCGTTCACCTTCTGGTTCAAGCCCACCGAACACGGCCTCTGGCGCGTGCACGCGTATCAATACGAGCCGCAGCGCTCCACGTTCATCGTGGAGGCGCGTGAGGACACGTGGCGTGCGGCGGGGCTCGAACAGGCCACCGAGGCGGAGACGCTCGCGTTCTGCGAGCGGCTGTTCGCGACCGAGCTCGCGGGCCACCGGCTCGTGTCCAACCGTTCGGTGTGGCGGCAGTTCCCCACGATCCGCAACGCGTCGTGGCGGCACGGCAACGTCGTGCTGGCGGGCGACGCCGCGCACACCGCACACTTCTCCGTGGGCTCGGGCACCAAGCTGGCCATGGAGGACGCCATCGCGCTCGCCGCCGCGCTGCGGGAGCATGCGAGCGTGCCCGATGCGCTCGCCGCCTACGAGACCGCGCGACGCCCCGCCGTCGAGAGCCTGCAGCGCGCGGCCCAGGCGAGCCTGCAGTGGTTCGAGGACACCGAGCGCTACATGCAGCTCGAGCCGATCCAGTTCGCGTTCACGCTGCTCACGCGCAGCCTGCGCGTGACGCACGAGAACCTCGCCGTGCGCGACCCGGCGTTCGTGGCGCGTGTCGATGCGTGGTTCGCCAGCACGGCCCCGGCGCCGAGGACCGGCTCGCCCCCCGCCGCTCCGCGCAGAGCGCCGCCCCCGATGTTCGTACCCTACCGCCTGCGCGACATGGAGCTGCCCAACCGCGTCGCAGTCTCGCCCATGTGCCAGTACTCGGCGACCGATGGCTTCCCCGATGATTGGCACCTGGTGCATCTCGGCTCGCGTGCCATGGGCGGCGCGGGGCTGGTGATCGCCGAGATGACCGATGTGAGCGCCGAGGGCCGGATCTCACCCGGCTGCACGGGGCTCTATCGCGAGGAGCACGTGCCCGCCTGGAAGCGGATCGTCGACTTCGTGCACGCGCAGTCACCGGCGCGCATCGGCATCCAGCTCGGGCACGCTGGGCGCAAGGCCGCCACGCGCCGGTCGTGGGAGGGCGACAACGAACCGCTGCCCGAGGGAGCGTGGCCGATCCTGGCGCCGTCGCCGATCCCGTACTACCCGCACAGCGCGGTGCCGCGCGAGATGAGCCGCGCCGACATGGACCGGGTCAAGGCCGAGTATGTGCGCGCCACCGGCTTCGCCGACGCCGCGGGCTTCGACCTGCTCGAGGTGCACATGGCGCACGGCTACCTGCTGGCCAGCTTCCTCTCGCCGCTCACCAACCATCGCACCGACGCGTACGGCGGAACGCTCGAGGCGCGCATGCGGTTCCCGCTCGAGGTGTTCGACGCCGTGCGTGCGGCATGGCCCGACGCCAAGCCGATGTCCGTACGCATCTCCGCCGTCGACTGGTTGCCCGGCGGCATGCAGCCCGAGGACGCGGTCGAGGTGGCGCGCCTGCTGCGTGCGCACGGCTGCGACATCATCGACGTCTCCGCAGGGCAGACCGTGCCGGACCAGCGACCCGTGTACGGCCGGCTGTTCCAGACGCCGTTCGCCGAGCGCATCCGCCACGAAGTCGGCATCGCCACCATGGCCGTGGGCAACATCTCGTCCTATGCCGACGTCAACACGATCCTCGCCGCGGGCCGCGCCGACCTGTGCCTGCTCGCGCGTGCGCATCTGTGGGATCCGTACTGGACGCACCACGCCGCGCACGCCCTCGGGCACGCTCTGCCCTGGCCACCGCCCTACCGCTCGCTCGACCGCTACCAGCCGCGTTTCACCTGAACGCCGGCCCCGAGGGGATCCGCATGCCCGTCACCTACTCCAGCTATCTCAAGATCGACGAGCTGCTGCGCCTCCAGCAGCCGCTCTCCGACGGCCCCGAGCACGACGAGATGCTGTTCATCGTGATCCACCAGGTGTACGAGCTGTGGTTCAAGCAGATGCTGCATGAGCTCGACTACCTGCAGCGGCTGCTCGTGGCCAACGACACGCCGCGCGCGCTGCACACGCTGAAGCGCGTGCTCACGATCCTCAAGGTCAACGTGGCGCAGATCGACATCCTCGAGACCATGACCCCGCTCGAGTTCCTGTCGTTCCGCGCCCGGCTCGAGTCGGGCAGCGGGTTCCAGTCCCACCAGTTCCGCGCGTTCGAGTGCGTGCTGGGCGTGAAGCAGCCCGCGGCGCTCGAGCGCTATGCACCGGGCAGCGCGGCGCGCACCGAGCTTCAGCACCGCCTCGCGGCGCCCACCGTGTGGGATGCGTTCCTGCGCTATCTGGCGGGCGCCGGGCACGCGGTGCCGGCGACCGCGCTGGCGCGCGACGTGACGCAGCCGATCGAGGAGTCGCCCGATCTGCAGTCCGTGCTGCTCGCGGTGTACCGCGACGATGCCGCGGCACGCACCGTGTGCGAGCGGCTCGTGGACCTCGACGAGGGCGTGCAGGAGTGGCGCTACCGCCATGTGAAGATGGTGCAGCGCACGATCGGCACCAAGCGCGGCACCGGCGGCTCCGACGGCGCGGCGTATCTCAAGACCACGCTCGACCGCCCCGCGTTCCCCGACCTGTGGGCGATCCGCACCCAGCTGTGAGCCCGCCTCCGCACACGCCGGCCTCGCTGGCCGCGTCGCCCAACTCGCTCGCGACGCACTACGCGCGCTTCAGGGTGAGCGAGCGCCTGCTGCTCACCGGACACTCGCACCAGGCCTGGCCGGATGCCGGGTTCGAGGCGCAGCAGCAGGCGTGGATCGATGCCGCGGCGCTCGTGGACGACAAGTGGGACGCCGCGATGCACCAGGCGGGCGCGGTGCAGCGCGGCTACGCCCGGCTGCTGGGCGATGACGCCGCGAACCTGGCGCTGGGCGCGAGCACGCATGAGCTGGTGGTGCGGCTGCTCTCGGCACTGCCGCTCGCGGTTCGGCCGCGCATCGTCACCACCGATGGCGAGTTCCACACGCTGCGCCGCCAGCTCGACCGGCTCGCGGAGACCGGCCATATCGAACTCGTGCGCGTGCCCGCCTCACCCGCCGCCGCGATCGCCGAGCGCATGGCGGCCACCCTCGATGACCGCACGGCGATCGCCTGCGTGTCGTCGGTGCTGTTCGGAGACGGACATCGCGTGCCGGGGCTGGGCACGCTGGCCGCGGCATGCCAGCGCGTGGGCGCTGAACTGCTGGTGGATGCCTACCATCATCTGAACGTGGTGCCGTTCGAACTTCGCGCCGAGGGACTGGACCACGCGTTCGTGGTCGGCGGGGGCTACAAGTACTGCCAGCTCGGCGAAGGCGCCTGTTTCCTGCGCGTGCCGCCGACACGCGACGACCTCGCACCGGTCGTGACCGGCTGGTACAGCGAGTTCTCACGCCTGGCGCAGACGCCCGAGGGGCGCGTGCCCTACGGCGAAGGGGCCGCGCGCTGGGCTGGGGCCACCTACGATCCCACGAGCCACTATCGCGCCGCGCGTGTGTTCGCGTTCTTCGAGGAGCAGGCGCTCACGCCGCGGCTGCTGCGCGAGGTGAGCCAGCACCAGATCGCGCGGCTCGCCGCACGCTTCGATGACCTCGACCTCGACCCGCGCGTGGTGACGCGCGACCGCACCACGCCGCTCGAACGCCTGGGCGGCTTCCTGGCGCTCACGGCCCCGGCGGCCGGCGCGCTCGTGACGGCGCTGCGGCGGCGCGGCGTGTGGACCGACTCGCGCGGCCAGACGTTGCGCGTGGGTCCCGCGCCCTACCTGAGTGACGCGCAGTTGGACGCCGCCATGAGCGCGCTGGGCGAGTGCGCGAGAGAGATGGGCACCTCTCCGCGCTGATCGCGCGGCCTCAGTGCGAGTCGGTGTCGCTCGCCACCACGAACGTGTGCGCGTCGCCCACGCTCCAGTGCGGCGTGCCCGCGCCCAGGCGCGAGATCAGTTCGTGACCGAGCAGGGAGTCCGCGGTGACCACCGAGAGCATCGTCACGTAGCCGCTCCCGCCGCTGCTGTCCACGAGCGCGACGTGGTCCCAGTCGAGCTGGTACTGCAGGCGCACGAACGAGAAGTCGCGCGGCAGGAACTGCGCGGCGCCCGCAGGCACCACGCCCGGGGCCGCATCGGGCGCGAATGCGCCCGTGGCATCGAGCTGGGCGTAGGCCGCGCTGCGCACCACCTGGAAGTCGCTGATCGCCTGTGCCGCCACCGCATGCCGGCGGTACGACTCGGCCGCGGGCACGGACATGCGGAACAGCACGGACAGGATCGAGATCACGACCAGCAGCTCGACCAGCGAGAACCCGCGCTCGCGGTTCATCGCGCCCTCCCGGTGGGCCCGACGGCCTGCGTGAGCAGACGCCGGAGCGTCGGCCGGGCGGTGGAGTCGGCGCTCGAGTCATAGGTGACACGCGCCCGGCCCTCGCCTGCGGCGAGCGTGTAGGCCGCGGCCCCGCGGCGCGTGTAGGTCACGCCGCGCACCGGCTGGCCCGCCTCGCGCGGGTCCGCCGGCGCCACGCCCTTGGTCGCACGGTAGGTCTCGATGCGGTCGGCCTGCATCGCCACGGCCATCTGCCAGCCCTTGACGTAGTAGTCGTAGGTGGGAGCCGGTGGCGGCGTGAACCGGAGCCACTCCGGATCGCCGAGCCACACGTAGAGGTTGAATACCGACAGCGCGAGCAGCGCGAGCGCCTTGCGCGGATCGCGTTTCACACGACCGAGGCGCGCTTCGCGATCCGTGCGCAGGCGCGCCTTGACCTCTTCGCGCTGCATGACCGCGGCCACGGCCTGCTCCGCCTCACGCTTGGCGGCTGCCTGCCGTTCGGCCTCATGATCGACGAGGCGCAGGTCGACCGGCTCCGGTTCACGATCGCGCTGCGGTCGGCTCATGCGGGACTCGGTCTCCGGTCGAGAGTGGAAGCTGAGACGGGAACACTCGGCTCCGAGTCTCGGCCGGGGGC
>CADEFY010000007.1 GCA_902826705.1 uncultured bacterium | reverse complement strand
ACGTTCGTCGATGCCGCCGGCGTGCTGCACGATCGCACGGGGGGACTGATCGACGCCGCGGCCACGATCGCGGCGCTGGCACGCGTGTGCGCCGTGGAGGGCGTGTACGTGCATGAGCACTCGCGCGTGATCGCGTGGCAGGCCCTGGGCGATCGCGTGCGGCTCGAGACCGAGCGCGGAGCGATCACCGCCACGCGGCTGGTGATCGCGGCCGGAGCGTGGGCCGCTTCGCTGGTGCCGGCGCTCGGCAAGCGCCTCACCGTGAAGCGGCAGAGCGTGGGCTACTGGCCCGTCCTCGGCGACCCGGCGGCGAGCGGGCCGGGGCGATTCCCCGTCTGGGCGTACTTCGGCCCCGGACCCAACGGCCTCGCCTATGGCCTGCCGCGATACGGCGCGCCGGGGCTGAAGGCCGCGTTCCACGAGACAGCGGGCGCCGCCGACGATCCCGACGCGGCCGCACCGCCCGACGAGGGGACGCTCGCGGGCGTCGAGTCGTTCCTGCGTGCGCAGCTCACGCTCCCGCTCGCGGCACGCGTCCACGCCGAGACCTGCCTCTATACGAACTCCGATGACGAGGACTTCATCATCGACACGCTGCCCGAGGCGGCGAACACGGTGATCGTCTCGGCCTGTTCCGGTCACGGCTTCAAGTTCGCGCCCACCGTGGGACGGATCGCCGCATCACTCGCGCTCACGGGCCGATCCGGCGTGCCCGAGTTCGAGTCCGCGCGCGCGCGCTTCGCGCTCTGACGACCTCTCTCGAGGCATGCCCGCAGACCCTCCGACGTGTTGTGTGTCGGAACACGCGTCAGGGCTCGGCAAAATGTGGAGCCCTTCGCGCCCGTTCGGGCGTCTCAGTGGTGCGCGGAAGGCAGATTCCCCTTCCGGGCGCCGGGAGCGACGACTAGCCTCCGGCCGCATCGTCTCCCCTGCCGACGCACGGTCGGCTCCGAACCTCGACCACAAGGAGTCCCGATGAAGCGGTTCCTCAGCCTCGCGCTCGTCACGCTCGCCCTGGCCGCCACCGCCGTATCGGCCGGTGCCCAGACCACGACCTGGAAGGTCGACGGCAATCACAGCACGGTCGGCTTCAAGGTGAAGCACTTCTTCAGCTACGTGAAGGGCCAGTTCAACGAGTTCGAGGGCACCATCACGTTCGACGAGAAGGACGCCTCCAAGATCAAGGTGGACGCGGTCGCCAAGTCGGCCAGCGTCTTCACGGACAACGAGCGCCGCGACGGCCACCTGAAGAGCGGCGACTTCTTCGAGGTCGAGAAGTACCCGGACATCGCGTTCAAGAGCACCAAGGTCGTCGCCGCGGGCAAGGGCAAGTACAAGATCACGGGCGACTTCACGATGCGCGGCGTCACCAAGCAGGTGACCTTCGACGCCGACTTCCTGGGCGCGGGCTCGGTCGGCTCGTCGGACAAGCCGGCGGCCAAGGCGGGCTTCACGGCGACCACGGTGATCCAGCGCAAGGATTTCGGGATCGTCTGGAACCGCACGCTCGACCAGGGTGGCGTGATGCTGGGAGACGACGTGACGATCGAGCTCAACCTCGAGGCGGACCAGGTCCAGTCCTGATCTGCAGCGATCGGATGCGCAAGACGAACGGCCCGGGGCACGCGCCCCGGGCCGTTCCGCGTTCCGAGAGGCCTGCGATCAGCGATACAGCTTCTTGAGGCGACCCCACGTCGAGGGGGTGTTCGAGACGGCGTTGTCGACCGCGAGCTGGCCGCGGATCTCGCCGCCCGGGAATGCCGTCGTGTGGATGTTCACGTAGCAGAGCCCGGCGATCATGTTGGTGACGTCGGTCGCCGTCAGGTTCCACGTCCCGTTGAACACGCCGTTGCGGTTGCCGTTGGACAGCGTGGGCGTGAAGCCGAACCGCACGCCCGAGTTGACGCCCGGCGCCGAGAAGCCGTGGATGTGCGAGGCGGAGTAGTTGGCGCTGAGGTTCTGGAACTGCACGAACACGGTGAGCTGCGTGCCGGCGTCGTTCAGCACGCAGGTCGAGCTGCCCGTCGCGGTCGAGGCGTTGGGCGGCACCTCGGCCGAGCCGTTCATGTTGGTGGAGAAGCCCGTCGCCGCGTGCGCCGAGCCAGCGAGCGCGACGGTGGCGAGCAGAACGAGGATCGAGTGGCGAACGCGCATGTGGGACCTCGGGGTAGGCGTGGGAGGGGACACTCCAGCTCGGCGGGGACGGCCTTACACGGCGCTGCGATGTGCGGTCGCAGCGCTTCCGATGAGAGTGTTGGACCGCACGCCGAGGGGCAAGGCCGAACTGCTCCGGCTGGACCCGGCCCGGCCCCTCGTTCGGTCTCACTGAACCCCGCCGGTGGCATGGCCGGCCGCGTCCGGCCGGGGGGCCTTGTGGCAGGCCGGCACGGGCGCGGAACCTGCGCCGCATGACCTCTCCCCCGGTGCCGCGGCCCGCCTCGGCATTCGACCTCGCGACGCTCGCGGCGCTGTTCGCCAGTGCCTACGAGGGGTACCCCCTGCCCGTGCACATGGACGAGGCGATCCTGGGGATGATGGTGGAGTGCTACGACGAGTCGCTGGCGGACTCGGTGGTGCTCGAGGTCGATGGCCTCCCGGCGGCCCTGGCGTTGCTGGCGGTGCGTCCGCCGCACGGCTGGGTGGGCGGCATGGGGGTCGTGGCCGCACATCGGCGCCGCGGCCTCGGTCGCGTGGTGATGCAGGCGCTGATCGAACGCGCGCGTGCGCGCGGCCTGAGCGAGCTGTGGCTCGAGGTGCTCGAGATGAACGAGGCCGCGCATGCGCTCTATCGATCCCTCGGGTTCCGCGACGTGCGCGCGGTCGACGTCTGGTCGCTGCCCGCGGCGGAGGTCGCCACGGGGCTCACGCTCGAGGCCGGCGCCGAGCCCGGCGGGCCGCTGCTCGAGCCCGAACCCTGGCAGCGCTCGGCGGGTACACGGGCGCGCTTCGCGCAGCGGCCGCCCGGCGTGGAACATCTGCGGCTGTCGCTCGAGGGCCTCGAGGGCGCGATCACCTGGCGTGGCGCCGGCGAGGCGCGGGCGCTGCTCGACGCCCGCGGCGGCGGCGACGCCGCGTGGTGGGCGCGGGCACTCGCCCAGGCGCTCCTCGTGCACGAGGCCCGCACGTTGCGGCTGCTCAACGTGGCCTCGGGGGGCGTGCTCGCCGAGGCGGCGCGGCTCGCCGGCGGCACGCGCGACACGGGACAGTTCGAGATGTGCCTCACGCTCACCACGGACTGACCCCTCGCCTCGGTACAGCGTGCGAGGGTATCGTCTGAGTGCCATGCGCCCCCAGCCCTCCACGTTCCGACGCCTCGCGGGCCGCCTCGCCGGTCTGATCGGCATCGTCTTCCTCGCCGGCTGCAGCGCGCCGCATCCGCTCGATCCCGCGCGCGGGGAGCGGCTCGCCGCGCCGCAGGCGACGCAGGCCAGCGTCTCGCTGCGTGTCGCCGTGCCGAGCGCCACTCCCGCAGGCGACACGGTGTTCGTGGCGGGCGACTTCCAGGGCTGGAACCCGGGCAGCGTCGCGCACGCGCTCACGCGCCAGCCCGACGGCCGCTGGTCGATCACCCTGGACCTCACGCCCGGCACCACGATCCACTTCAAGTTCACGCGCGGCAGTTGGGCGCGCGTGGAGAAGGGCGCCTCGGGTGAGGAGATCGCCGACCGCGCGCTCGTCACGCAGGCCGGGCAGAACGTCGACTTCACGGTCGCACGCTGGGCCGATCAGGGCACGATCACCGGCCACGTCGAGTCGTTCACGCACGCGCCGTTCCTGGGCGGACGCCGCGTGTGGGTGTACCTGCCCCCCGGCTATGCCACGTCGAGCGAGCGCTTCCCCGTGCTGTACATGCACGATGGGCAGAACCTGTTCGATGTCCGCACGAGCTTCTCGGGCGAGTGGCGCGTGGACGAGGCGTGCGAGTCGTTGATCGCCAGTGACGAGCTTCGCCCGCTGATCGTGGTTGGGATCGAGAACGGCGGCGCGAACCGGATCCACGAGTACACCCCGTGGCCGGATCCGGGCTTCGGCGGCGGCGGCGCGGACGCCTACCTCACGGCCCTGCGCGATGTGCTGGTGCCCGAGGTCGACCAGCGCTATCGCACGCTCGCGGGCCCGAACTTCCGCTGGATGTCGGGCTCCTCGCTGGGCGGACTCGTGTCGCTGTATGCCGGCCTCGCCTACTCCGACACATGGACGCGCGTCGCGGCGCTGTCGCCCTCCCTGTGGTGGGATGATCGCGAGATGCGTGCATGGTCCGCGGGCCGGCCGCGCGCCGGGCTGCAGCGCGTGTACCAGGACATGGGCACGAGCGAGGGCAGCGCGCAGTATGTGCAGGACCTGCGCGACCTGCGCAGCAACCTCGTGGCGATGGGGTTCTCGCCGGGACTCGACCTGCTGCATGTCGAAGCCCCCGGCCACACACACAACGAGACCTACTGGGCGCTGCGCACGCCGGGCATGCTGCAGTTCCTCGCGGGCGCGTCGGCGATCGCCTCAGTGCCCTGACGGCCCCTCGCGCCCCGCTCGTCGGGCCGCCTGCGGCTCTCGTCGCGCCCCACGCCGCACTCGACCCGACCGGCCCCATGCTGCGCGCCGCGCAGATCCCCCTGCCGCGTCGCTGCTCCCACCCGAGGATCCTCCCATGCGTCCGCTGCTCCGCACACTCGCCGCCAGTTCGCTCGCCCTGCTCATCGCCACGTCGTCGGCGCTCGCGCAGAACATCTCCACGCCACCGAGTGGCGACAACCAGAAGGCGTCGGTCTCGCAGTGGATCGGCCTCGTGAAGGTGACGATCGACTACAGCAGTCCCGACGTGCACTCGCCCACCGGTGAGGACCGCACCGGTCACATCTGGGGCGAGCTCGTGCCCTATGGCATGCACGATCTGGGCTTCAATGACTGCAAGAGCTGCCCGTGGCGTGCCGGCGCCAACGAGAACACGGCATTCGCGGTGTCGCATGACGTCACGATCGAGGGCCAGCCGCTCGCCGCGGGCCGCTACGGGCTGCACATGGTGGCCGGCAAGGACGAGTGGACGGTGATCTTCACCAAGCGCGCCGACGCGTGGGGCAGCTACTTCTACGAACCGAGCGACGAGGCGTTGCGTGTGACCGTGAAGCCCTCGGCCTGCGAGTACCACGAGTGGCTCACCTACGAGTTCACGGACCGCCAGCCGGCGCAGGCCACGGTCGCGTTGCGCTGGGAGAAGCTGCAGGTGCCGTTCACGATCAAGGTGCCCGACGCCACGGCGCTGTACGCCGCGAAGATCCAGGATGAGATGCACAGCGGCAAGGCGTTCGACTGGTGGAACCTCGATGCCGCGGCGCAGTTCTGGCTGCAGCACAAGCTCGGGGCCAAGCAGGCGGTGGCGTGGGCCGAGAAGGCCGTGGCGCAGCCCGGTGTGGGCAACGAGAACTTCCAGACGCTCAGCACACTGGCCATGGCGCACATGGCCGCCGGTGACGAGGCCGCTGCGACGCGCACGATCGACCGCGCGATGGCGTCGGGCGGGCTGACGGCCACCGCCATGCACGGCTTCGCCCGCCAGTTGCAGGGCATCGGCCGGCCCAAGGACGCGATGCGTGTGTTCGAGACGAACGCGAAGCGATTCAACGGCCAGTGGCCCACCGGTTTCGGCCTGGCGCGCGGCTACGACGGACTCGGCGAGACGGCCAAGGCCATCGCCGCGGCCAAGAAGGCGCTGCCCTCGGCGCCGGACGAGCCCAACCGCCGCAACATCGAGGCGTTCATCACCCGACTCGAGAAGAAGGCGAGCGGAAAGTAGTCCTCGCGGGACTGCGGCGGGATCGCAGGTCGGCCTTCCTGCATCTATCATGGGGAGCCACCCCGCCGCAGTCCCACTCGGAGCCCACGCCATGTCGCTCGACTCGCTGCTCCCCTGGAACGCCCTGCAGGGCAGCCTCACCTGGCCGGCCTGCCTGTTGTTCGTCGCGCTCGCCACGGCCGCCAAGCCCGCTCCCAAGCCAGTCAGCGTGCATGATTTCAAGGTCCGTGCGATGGACGGGCGTGAAGTGCCGCTCTCGGACTACGCGGGCAAGCTCGTGCTGGTGGTCAACACGGCCTCGCGCTGCGGGCTCACGCCGCAGTACGAGGGTCTCGAGGCGCTGGCCGATCGCTACCGCGCGCGCGGCTTCGAGGTGCTGGCCTTCCCCGCCAACGACTTCATGGGGCAGGAACCTGGCACTGACGCCGAGATCCGCGAGTTCTGCACGCTCAAGTACGACGTCTCGTTCCCCGTGTTCTCCAAGCTGCACGTCAAGGGCGACGAGCAGCATCCGCTCTACGCGTTCCTCACCGAGAAGTCCCAGAAGCCGGGCCCGGTGAAGTGGAACTTCACCAAGTTCCTCGTGGACCCGCAGGGCCGCGTGGTGGAGCGATTCGAACCCAAGGTGGATCCGAGCGACAAGCTGGTCGTCCAGGCGATCGAGTCGCGACTGCCCGCGAAGTGATCCCCGCCTCGCCGCGCGATCCGGACCCGGAGCGCGAACTCGAGCCGGGGCCCCCGCTCCCGTCCGAGGAGGCGTTCCCCGAGGCCGATCCCGACGAACCGCCCCCGGTCGAACTGTGGCGTGCCGTCGGGGACGTGACGCCGTGGGGCACGGTCGTGCTCGCGCTGAGCTGGGCGATGAGCGCCGTCGCCGTGGGCCTCTCGCCCGGCGCACCGGACTCCAGCGCGCTGGTCGCGCATGGCGCCAGCGTCACGGGTGCGGGCGCATGGTCGTCGCTCTGGCGCGCGCTCACGTCCACGTTCCTGCACAGCGGCGTGTCGCACCTGTGCTTCAATGCCGTCACGCTGCTCGTGCTCGGGCAGGCCGTCGAGCGCGTGTTCACGCGCTGGGGCCTGTGGATCGCGGCCGCGTGGGGCGGCACGGCCGCCTCGCTCGCGAGCCTCGCGTGGCGCGCCGCGCGCGTGGACGCCGGCGGCGTGAGCCTGAGCGTGGGCGGCTCGGGGGTGGCGTTCGCCATGGGAGGCGCGCTGCTCACCGGCGCGTTCCGACTGCGCGACCGGCTTGCCCCGACGCGCGCCCGCGCGCTGGCGGCCTCGGTGCTGTTCCTGGCGCTGCCCGGGTTCGCGAGCGGCTTCGAACGGCCGAGCACGGACAACACGGCGCATGCGGCGGGACTCGCCGCCGGGCTGGCGCTGGGCGCCGTGCTGCCGCTCAGCGAGCGGCTCGGCGGCATGCCCGCGGGCGGCCTCACGCGCGTCGCCGGAGCGCTCGCGGGGATCGCACTGGCGGCGGCGTTCGCGCGCGTGCTGCTCGGCTGAACGCCGCGCGCGACAAGACAGAGGCCCCGGTCCCTTGCGGGACCGGGGCCCTGGGATTCTCGGTGTCGGCAGCGCTGGGTCACCCCGCTTGGGGGTCACACGAGCGCCTCGCGGCAGCCGCGCTTCCCCTACGAGGACGCCACCTCCACCGAACGACTACGTGAACTGTCCAATGGATCACCTCCTTCTCGGGGCTCCCACTGCGCGGAGGGACCCATCCCTCCCGGATCCGCCGGTAGCCCGACCGACCGACCCGCGCGTGCGTGCGGCACGCGAGTGAGCTGCGACAAGTCTGCGACGCCACGCCCTCCGATGCAACCCCGGCGCTCAGCGATTCAACATCTGCTCCAGCCGTGACAGGCCGCGCTCGATCGCGGCCACCGACGTGGCGCCCACCGACAACCGGAACCAGCCGTCCTCGTCGGGCAGCGCGAACGCCTGGAACGGCACCACGGCGAGGCCCGCCTCTTCGAGCAGCAGCCGGCGCACGTCCTCGTTGCTGCGCAGCGTGCGGCCGCAGCGCTCGCCCTGCAGCGCGAAGCGCACCGACAGGTAGAGCGTGCCCTGTGGCTCGACGGCATCGACGGGGTGTCCCTGCTCGCGCAGGCGCGCGAGGCCGCGGTACAGCACGCCGAGTCGCTCGCGCAGCCGGCGCTCCATGTCCGTGCGCGCGGCCTGGAACGCGGGCGCGTCGACGAGGAACTCGGCCGTGGCCACCTGCTCGGGCTTGGGTGCCCACGCCCCGACGTGGCCCAGCAGGTCCGAGAGCCGCGCCGTCACCGCCGGGTGCGCGATCGCCCAGCCCACGCGCAGGCCGGTGGCGGCGAGCGACTTGCTGATCGCATCGATGAGCACCGTGTACGGCATCACCTCCGGCACGAGTGCGGTGGGCGTGAGCGGCGGCGCCTCGCCGAACGCGGTGGCCCAGTAGACCTGGTCATACATGAGGAACACCGGTCGGTCGCCGGTCGCAGCGCGGCGCGCGTTCTCGGCCACGATCGCCTCGCAGATCGCGATGAGCGACTCGCGGCGCATCAGCGTGCCCGTGGGGTTGCTCGGCGAACACAGGGCCACGAGCCGCGCGCCCGGCAGCGCCGCGACGATCTGCTCGGGCGTGGGGTGGAATCCGTGCTCGCGGGTGACCGTGAGCGGCACGCCGCGCGCACCGCACAGGTGCACGTAGTGATTGTTGTTCCACGACGGCACGGGGAACACGACGGACTCCCCCGGATCGACGAGCGTGCGATACGTGGCGTAGATCAACGGCCGCGCGCCGCCCGCGATCACCACCGAGGCGACCGGGACCTCGATCCCGAGTTCGCGGCGATAGAAGTCGACCACGGCCTGGCGCAGCTCGGCGATGCCATTGGAGGGCGGGTAGTTGGTGTGGCCCGCGGCGAGCGCGCGTTGGATGCCGGCGATCAGCGGCGCCGGCACCGGGAACTCACGCGCATCGAAGTCGCCCACGGTCAGGTTGAGCACGTCGCGCCCCGATGCGATCGCCGCGCGCACCTCGGCCGCGATGCGCAGCACCTCGGAGCCCACCATGCCGCGCGCGAGGCTCGAGAGGGCCCGGTCATCCATGGGCACGGTGCCGGTGGCCGAGACGGGAGGCATGCTCATGCGTGAGGTCTCCGGGGATCCGTGGAGCTGCCGCTACACCGCGAACGCCTCGGCCTCCCATGCGAGCCCGAGTTCGGAGGGCGGCGCCATGTAGCCGAGCATCGCACTGGCCGCCACCACGCTGGGGGAGGCGAGGAAGCCCTCGCCGCCGAGTCCCATGCGATTGGTCCAGTTGCGATTGAAGCTGGTGATCGCACGCTGGCCGGCGGTGAGCGCGTCGGGCCCCTGCCCGAAGCACGGCCCGCACCAGCTCTGGCGGATCTGCCCGCCCACCGAACGGAACACCTCGGCGATGCTCTCGCCGCCGAGCCGCGCGTCGGGATGTTCGATGCGGTCCCGCACGCCGCCCGAACCGGGGAAGATCACGAACTCGCGCGCGGCCTGCGTGCGGCCCGCACCGCGCGCGGCGCGCAGCACGAGTGCAGCCGACAGCAGGTCGTCGTACCCGCCGTTGGTGCACGATCCGATCATCGCCTTGTCGAACGCGATGCGCTCGCGCGCCACATCCTCGGCGGGGAACGCGTTGCCGGGGCTGAACGGCTTGGCGATCATGGGGCGCACGTCCGAGAGCTCGAGCGCCTCGTCGATCTCCCACGCCACGTCCGCGCCGGGTGCGATGCGCGGGTATGGCAGGTCGCGCATGCCCTTGGCGGCGAACCATGCGTAGGTGATGTCGTCGGGCGCGAAGATGCCGTTGTAGCTCTCGGCCTCGGCCATCATGTTGCAGATCGTGTTGCGGTAGGCGATCGGCAGCTGCTGGTCGGCGTCGACGAACTCCACGCTCATGCCCTGAGACTGCTTGGCGCCCCAGCGCCGCAGCAGTTCGAGCACCAGGTCCTTGCCCGTCACCCACGGCTGCAGCGCGCCCTTGAACACCACGCGCCGCGGCTTGGCGACCGTGGTGTAGATGTGGCCCGTGCTCCAGCCGAACCCGAGCGTGGTGGAGCCCACACCGATGCCGATCGCGCCGTAGGCGCCGTACGCACGCGAGTGCGAGTCGGCGCCGGGGATCATCATGCCCGGCTGCACGAGCCCCTGCTCGGGGAAGTAGAAGTGGAAGATGCCGTCGCCTGGCGTGGCGTAGTACGGCCGCTCGATCCCGTGCATGGCCGCGAACTGCCGACCGATCGAGGTCTGCTTGTCGTCGGCCTCGAGGCCCGTGAACACGAAGTGGTCGTTGGCGATCGCGATCTGCCGCGGCCAGATGCTCTCGCCGCCGGTGATCTGGTTGAACGTGTGGATCGAGAACGGCGCGGTGCCGTCGGAGGCCGGCAGCAGGTCGGCGTACACGCGCAGCGTGGCGCCCGCGCGCACGTCGGCGTCCTTGTCGACCCGGTGTGCCCAGAGGATCTGCTCGGTGGTGGTGAGCCGGCGCGCCGTGGCCGCGTCGGGCCACTCGATGCGCGGCTGGCGCGTGACCGAGTCGCGGAACTCGCGCCGCCCGATCGCGAAGATGCCGCCCGAGCGGCGGATCTCGTCCTCCTTGGGCGTCAGCGGCACCGCGTCGTAGCGGCGGTTCTGCGTGACGTTGGTGAGCTGGCGCGAGTCGGTGTCGAACTCGAACTGGTCGCCCTCCTGCGCGTCGATCACCGCCTCGGGGCTCTGCACCACCTGCAGCCCGAGGTTGAAGCTGTTGCGGCGGAAGATGTCGCCCATGTTCTGGCCGCAGACCACGACCATCTCGAGCCCGACCTCCTCGGCCACGCCCTTGAGTCCCGCCGGGCTCATCTCGCGCGAGCTGCCGATGGCGAACCGGTCGCCGGCCACGAGGAACGTCTGCCCCGCATGCACCCGTGCACGGAAGTCGGGCATCAGGTAGCGGAAACTGCCGGCCTTCCAGCGCTCATCGAGCGTCTCGAGGCTCTCGGAGACGCAGTCGGTGGCCGGAGTGATCTGGTCGGTGTCGATCGCATCGAGCTTCCGGCCCGGCACCTTGGGATCCCAGAAGATCAACGCGCCGCCGCGGATCACACGCCCCGCCGCGCCCTGCGCCGCCGGCGCATCCGCCGCCCTGGGCCCCGGCAGCGCCTCCGGAGTGACACCCGGCTTCAACCGCGCCGGCAATAGCTGGTGCATGGACCGTTTCTCCTCGCCGCACATGGATGGGAATGGAAGCCGCGATGATGCCGTGGGCCCCATGCCCGACGCAACCACCCGTCATCCATCCCACCTCCCCGCGCGACGTGCGCGCCGGAGGGCCGGGGACATGGGTGGAGCGGCGAGTCTGAGCGTCGGTGGAGCCAGGAGGGCGGAACCGATGCTCAGCCTCAGCGAGGTGAAGCAGGATGCGGAACCGAGCGGCCGCTCCACCCGTGTCCCCGGCCCGACCGCGCGCCCAGAGCGATGCAGCCCCGCGCAGCGGAGTCGCTACGCCGCCGCGCTATCCCCCACCCACTCGACCCGCCCCGCGCTCAAGATGCGCACGTCCAGCACGCGCGCCTTGTTCACCAGCCGAGTGCCGCTCGAGAGCGAGAGTGCGAAGAAGTCCTCGTCGCCGTTCAGGAAGTCGCTCGCGCGGTTGTACGCGTCCGGCAGCTCCATCGCGAGGATGCCCGCCACGCGCTCGCCCGACACCATCCGCAGTTCGACGTGCTCCTCGCGCGTGTGCAGATACGCGCTCGGGCGGATCAGCTGGGCCTCCACGTCGGGGCCCGCCTCCACCCAGTCCACTTGGTCCCGCGTCACGAGCACGACCGTGTGGTCGTCCTCGCGCACAGCCGGCAGCACGCGGGTGCGCGTGTTGAGCCGCTCGAGCAACGTCTCCGGTCCCGCGTGGTGCTCCGAGAGCGGGAACAGCGACAGGAACGCGTCATAGGGCGCCTGTGCGGCCATGCAGAGCCGGACCGGCACCCGCAGCTTCGGGACGAAGCCGGGCATGGTCTCCTTCCTGCCGAGGGGCATGCCCGGGTCATCGGCCCGGCGGGAGCGCAGGTTGAGGCGCGAGCGCGGTGCCGCAGAACCCGGTCCAGCGCGGCCGCGGATCGGCCGATGCCCACGGGGACATGTCGGGGGCATCCGCCCCCATCGCCCAGGACTCCGGACGGGAACGCACCCGCATGGCTCGTATCGATGCCATCCTCAAGCAGGTCAAGGATCTTGGTGCATCCGACCTGCACATGACCACGGGCTCGCCGCCCATGGTGCGGATCAATGGCGAGATCACGCCCATCCCCTACGAGCCGCTCACGCGTGAGATGAGCGAGATGCTGCTGTTCGAGATCATGGACGGCCCGATCCGCGCCAAGTTCGATGCGCAGAAGGACGTCGACTTCTCGTACGAGGTGCAGGGCGTCGTGCGCGTGCGCTGCAACATCTACGAGCAGTACAAGGGCCCTGCCGGTGCGTTCCGCGTGCTGCCGAGCCAGATCCTCACGCTCGACCAGCTCGGCGTTCCCGAGCATCTGGCCCGCCTCACCGAGTCGCCGCGCGGACTGATCGTGGTGACCGGACCTCCCGGCACGGGCAAGTCGAGCACCATGGCCGCGCTCGTCGACCACCTCAATCGCACGCAGAAGAAGCACATCCTCACGATCGAGGATCCGATCGAGTACCGGCACCAGAACCAGCAGTGCCTGATCACGCAGCGCGAGGTGGGCCGCAACACGCCCAGTTTCGCCAAGGCGCTGCACGGCGCGCTGCGTGAGGATCCCGACGTGATCCTGGTCGGCGAGCTGCGTGACACCGAGACCATGGCGCTCGCCATGACGGCGGCCGCCACCGGCCAGCTCGTGTTCGGCACGCTGCACACCATGAGCGCCACGCAGACCGTGGACCGCATCCTCGACTCGTTCGAGGGCGAGCGTCAGGCGCAGGCGCGGCTGATGCTGTCCGAGTCGCTCAAGGGCGTGCTCGCGCAGCGGCTGCTCAAGCGCTCCGACGGCAAGGGCCGCGTGCTCGCGATGGAAGTGCTGGTCGGCACGCCGGCGGTCTCGGCGCTGATCCGTGAGAAGAAGATCTTCCAGCTCCAGTCGGTGATCCAGACCGGCAAGAAGGACGGCATGCAGACCATGGATGACTCGCTCATGAACCTCGTGCGCGAGGGCCGCGTCACGCCTCAGGACGCCGCGCCGCATCTGTCGAGCAAGGACCTCCTGCCGTCGCTCGAGCGCATCGCGCAGGCGGGACCGCGCGCGCAGGCCGCCTGATGCCGGCGCCAGTCGCACTGGCCGGGGAACTCGGGTTGATCGGGCTCTTCGACCTGGGCCAGCTGCTCATGCTCAACGGCGCCACGGGAGTGCTGTCGCTGAGCGAGGGCCAGCGCCGCTGTTACCTGTACTTCGACAAGGGCCAGCTCACCAACGCGGTCGACGAGGACCACAAGCAGGGCGAGGCCGCGGCGTACCGGATCTTCGCGTGGAAGGAAGGCCGCTTCGAGTTCAAGCACGAGGCCGTGGGTGGCGCGCGCGGGATCACCGAGACCACCGAGAGCATCATGCTCGAGGCCGCGCGGCAGATGGACGAGGCGGGCCTCACGGCCGAGGGCGACAGCGCCACGGAGCGGCTGCAGTCGCAGCTCGGCATGTTCCAGGACCTGCGCGACGCGTTCCACTCCGTCGTCACCGAGGCGCAGGACGCCTCGGCCGTGGGCGATGATGGCACTCCGTTCTCGGTGCTGCGCGAGACGGGCGACACGCTCCTCTATCGTGCGGGTCAGATCCCGCGCGCGCGCATCGCCGGGCAGTGGCGCTCGCTGGCGCAGCAGCCGCTCGATCCCGGCAGCTTCGAGCAACTGCGTTCGCGTCTGCTCGATCCCGCATGGCCGCCCGTCGATCCGCGCAGCGAGCGCCCGCAGCGCCGCACCGTGCCGGTCGATGGCCGCATGCTCGATGTGACGCGGCTGGCCGGGCCGCCCGAGACCCTGTGGGTGCGCGCCGCCGGCCTCGCGCCCGCGGATCCCGCGCGCTGGAGCGGCGCGGTGGAGGCGCTGCCCGCGCTGATCGAGACCACGTCGGGCCTCGTGCTCGTGGGAGCGCCGAGTGCGCAGGCGGCCGACGCGCTGCTGCACGGGCTGCTCGAGCGCCAGCTCGCCGAACGCGGCGGTCAGACGCTGCTGGTGGCCGAATCGCCGCGCTACGCGCATGCCGATGGCGCGGGCGCGCTCGTGCACTGCACGCTCGCCGACGCGCTGGACATGCTGCGCATCGCCCCGCCCGAGCGCGTGGTGTTCGAGTGCGCGAGCGCGGCGCCCAGCCTCGCCACGCTGCCATCGACGCCGCTCGTGTTGTGCGCGGTGATCGCCCCCGATGCCGGCTCGATCCTCACGCGCTGGCTCGCCTCGCATGGCCGGCGGCTCGGCGACGGCATCGAGAACCTGCTCGCCAGTGCGCCGCTCGGCGTGGTGCACACCAGCGCGACACGCGTCGCCTCGACCGGCGTGCCGGTGGTGGCCAGCTTCCTGCGATTCGATGCGCCCGCGGCGGAGGCCGAACCGGCCGCGGCGTCGCAGGCCGCGCCGCAGGACGAGGCTGCGCCCTCCAAGCGCCGCGCGCGTCCTGCCGGCACTCCCGCTGCGGCGGCGCCCGCGCCGCCACCCGGGCCGCCCCCGACCGCACCCGCGCGCACGCTCGCGGCCGGCGACCCCATGCGTGCGCTCGCCGAGGAACTGACGCGGCAGCTCAAGCGCCCGGCGGCCTGAGCCGCTGCGCGCGGCGCTACTTGGCCGCGGTCGCCATCTCGATGCCCTTGACCACGCTGATGATGTGGTCGCGCATCCTCGGCTCGCGCACGGCCGCCTGCAGCACGTAGTCCATCGCCATCGGGTTGCTGGCGACGCGGTCGAGCAACTGCTGCGAGACCGCGTCGTCCTGCAGCAGATGGTCGAGGGCCGCCGTGCGCAGCGAGTCGGTGCTCACGAGCCGGTCGAGCATGCCCATGGCCATGTCCTGCCTGCCCGCGATCGCGCCCATCACGCGCTCGGCCAGCTTGGGATCCTGCATCACCTGCTGCGTCACGTCGCCGAGGCAGCCGGCCGATCCCAGGGTGGCGCTCACGGCGAGGAGTGCGATCACAGCGACACGGGGGATCCGGTGCATGGGGGTCTCCGAAGGGGTCAGACGGCAGGAGGACGGCGGGTGTGGTGGTCGGTGCGACTCTGGAGCAGCGCGCCCAGCTCGACGAGACGTCGCTCCTCGAAGGCCGGCGCCATGAAGCTGATCGACGTCGGCAGGCCGTTCTCGCCGAACCCGTTGGGCAGCGCCAGCGCGGGCAGGCCCGTGAGATTGCCCGCCGGGATCACGGGCGGGCCGCCCGAGATGCCGGGGTAGGCCTGCTGGAACTCGCGGTCGGCCGGGTACGCGACCGAGGCCCGTGTCGGCGTGGCGATCACATCGAAGCGCGCGAACAGGTCGCGCATCGCGCGCCGCATCGGCTTGCGCGCGCGCATCGCATCGAGATAGTCGACCGCCGGCGTGAGCAGGGCGGAGTAGCCGCCCGTGCGGTCGGCCGGGCACTTGAGCTGCGACACCCGACCCGATTCGATCAGCTCGCGGAACGCCGCGGCTCCTTCGGCGCCCACGATCGTGCCCACGGCCGGTCCCCACGGCAGGTCCGGCCACGGCACGTCGCGCGTGACCACGATGTCCTTGCCGAGCGCCGTGATCGACTGCTCGAACTGCTCCCGCACCGCGGGCTGCACCTGCTCCACGCAGCCCTTGGGCACGCCCACGCGCAGGGGCCGCGTGAGTCCGGCGGGCGCCTTGAAGCGGAACGCTCGACCCACACACGTCTCGTCGGCCGGATCCGGGCCGGCGAGCGCCGCGAGCACGAGGCCGCAGTCCTCCGCGGTGCGCGCCATGGGCCCGAGCTTGTCGAGCGTCCACGCCAGCGCCATCGCGCCGTGACGTGAGACGAGGCCATAGGTGGGCCGCAGCCCGGTCACGCCGCAGAACGCTGCCGGGGTCACGATCGAGCCCGAGGTCTCGGAGCCGATCGCGAACGTCACCAGCCCCGCGGCCACCGCCGCACCCGGACCGCTCGAGGAACCGCCGCTCCAGAAGCGCGTGTCCCACGGGCACAGGCCGGGCCCCGTGAACGAGGCGTCGGCGTGGTTGTAGCCCATGCCGCCCGCCAGTTCGACCATCGCGAGCTTGGCCACCAGGATCGCGCCCGCCTCTCGCAAGCGGGTCACCACCGTGGCGTCGAAATCGAACACCTGCTCGCGATACGGCTCGGCGCCCCACGTGGTGGGCACGCCTCGCGTGGCGACCAGGTCCTTGGCGCCATACGGGATCCCGTGGAGCGGACCGCGGTAGCGCCCGGCGCGGATCTCGCTCTCGGCCGCGCGCGCCTCGGCGAGCGCGGCGTCGCGCATCACGGTGACGACGGCGTGGTAGCGCGGCCCCAGCGACTCGAGCCGCGACAGGCTCGCCTCGACGAGCGTGACCGGCGAGAGCTGGCGCGTGCGCAGCAGATCGGCCAGCCGTGCGAGCGGCGTGAACAGCAGTTCGCGGTCGTCCCGCGGCGCTTCAGGCGCGGAAGCCGGCATCGGGTTCGTCCGCGTTGGTGAGAGCGAGGGCGCGCAGGAGGCGACCGGCGCCCAGATCGGCCTCGAAGTCGCGCGCCACCGCCTCCCATTGCTCGTCGGTGAGGCGGTCGGGAAAGCGCTTCTGCAGGATCGCCGTGAGCGCACGCGCTTCGTCGGAGGGCGGCGTGGGCCCGGTCGCGGGCGCCACGGGTGCGGCGGGGGTCGGTGCCGTGGGTGCGCTCTGCGCGAACGCGCGGGGCGGCGCGAGTGCGGCCGCGGCGGCGGCCGCCGCGGTGAGGTGCAGGAACGTGCGGCGGTCGAGCGATCGAGGCTGGGATGGATCGGGGCGGGGCATGGGTCCCTCCGGGTGCGACGCCGTCCGCGAGCCTATCGGAAAGCCGAGGCGCGTCAACGCGCGTGCGAGCGCAGCCCCCAGTCGAGGAGCCGCGCGGTCAGCGCCGGCACGCCGAGCACGCCCACCTCGCAGGCGCCGGCCGGTGCGCCGGGGACGAGCACGAGCCTCGCGCTCCCGAGCATGAAGTGCGTGGCGCCCTCGGCGTCGAGGCGCGGTGCCCAGCCATAGAGGTCCGCCCACGCGAGCGCCGTGGCGGGCACGTCCGGCACGCGCACGCTCGCCCACCCTATGCCTCGCGCGCCGTTGGGGTGCGTCGTGGCCGCGGCGGCGTCGGGCACGCGCAGCGTGCGCGCGGTGACGTCCTCGATCAGGAACGGCGCCTCGGGCGCGTGCGGCAGCAGGAGCTGCCACGACAGGACCACGCCGTCGGGTCGCGTGCGCTGCATGGGAGTCGGCCCGGTCAGCACGTGGCCGCGCGTGCGCGCCTCCCGCGCCAGCCGCGTCAGCGGCGCGCCGTGCACGACCAGGTCGGCCACGCCATCGCGCCCCGCGAGCAGTGGCAGGAAGCGTCGCCCGAGCGCCGTGGCCGCATGCATGCGGCGGTCCCAGTCGGGCGCGGCCGCCTGCTCGCGCAGCAGCGCCCGCGCCTCCGGATCGCGCGCCGCCAGCAGCTCGAGGTAGGTGCCGTCGGCGAACACGACCAGCGCGTTCTCGGTGGGGATCGCCTCGTGGCGGCCGCCCGGCGTGACCGTGAAGCCCGCTTCGCGGAACGCGGCCACGGCCTCGGCGAGCGAGGGCACCACCACCACAGCATGGTCGAAGAGGAGTGACATGCGCCAAGTCTAGCCCAGACTAATCCTGAGCCCGCCGCCTCCGAGCGCCACCTGCAGCACGTCCACTGCGTTGCACGACCGTGGCGCTCCTCGGCGTGTCATCCGACACGCCTCCGGTGCGGCACGCTCGCGCGCCTTGTGGCCGCACTGCATCTGTCTCTCTCGGCTGGCGGTTCATGAATAGTCCGGGCTAGCGCGCGTCCGGCGTGGGCATGCGACACTGCGGGCACCGACCCCCTGGAGACCTGCCGATGCCTCCCACTCCAAGCCCCACGTCCGACTTCCGCGAACGCGTGCGCGCGAGCCTCGCGAAGCAGCACTTCATGACCACCCTCGGCGTGCGCCTCGTGCGCGTGGAGCCGGGCGAGGTCGAGCTCTCGATGCCGTTCGACGCCCGCCTCACCCAGCAGCACGGCTACCTGCACGCAGGCGCGCTGGCCAGTGTGCTCGACTC
Source organism: uncultured bacterium (assembly GCA_902826705.1). Classification (GTDB taxonomy): domain Bacteria; phylum Eisenbacteria; class RBG-16-71-46; order RBG-16-71-46; family RBG-16-71-46; genus CADEFY01. The sequence goes on along the minus strand of CADEFY010000007.1, from coordinate 7,192 downwards.
CGCGTGCGGCTACGCCGCGTACACGCTCATGCCGGAGGATGCGGGCGTGCTCAGCGTGGAGTTCAAGCTCGACCTGCTCGCGCCGGCCGAGGGCGACACGTTCGTGGCGCGCGCGCGAGTCGTGAAGCCCGGGCGCACGATCACCGTGACGCGCGCCGAGGGGTTCATGCAGCGCGCCGGCACGGAGCGGCTGGTGGCGACGTTGGGCGGGACCATGATGTGCCTGCGCGACCGTGGCGTCGCCGGATAGCCGGATCGCCGACTTGCCCGGACCCGCGCGCGCCACCACAGTCGCGGCGTGATGCCTCGCTCACGCCCCCTGCCCACTCCCCACCGGAGGTCCGTCATGCGTCTCCCGATCGTCGCGCTCTGCGCGCTCCTCGCCCTCGGCTCGGCCGGCTGCGCGGCCGTGCCGGCCCAGCACGTCGGCGTCGTCGAGGTGTTCGGCGCGGTGCAGAAGGGCAGTTGGTCGCCCGGGCTGCACCTGTGGATGCCCTGGCAGGGCGTGCACCGGATCAACTGCCGCACCCTGTCGATCGAGGAGAAGACGCAGACGCCCACCAGCGAGGGGCTGGTGGTCGGGCTCGATGTGAGCATCGTGTTCCATGTGCAGCCCGAGTTCGCACAGGAGATCTACGCGCGCTACGGCGGCGTGGACGGCATCGTGGAGAACGTGCTCAAGCCGGAGTTCCGCTCGTCGATCCGCGACGTGACGGCGGGGTTCCCGGCCTCGGACCTCTACTCCGAGCGCCGCAACCAGGTCACCACGCGCATGTCCGACGAGCTCCGGTCGCGCATGAAGTCGCGCGGCGTCGACGTGGAGGCCGTGCTGCTGCGCGGCCTGTCGCTGCCCGACCAGGTGGCCGACGCCGTGCAGGCCAAGCTCGCGGCCGACCAGCAGGCCCAGCAGATGGAGTTCGTGCTGCGCAAGGAGCGGTCCGAGGCCGAGCGCAAGCGCATCGAGGCGCAGGGTGTGGCCGACTACCAGCGCATCGTCAGCGCCGGCCTGACCGACCAGCTCCTGCGCTGGAAGGGCATCGAAGCCACCTCGGAGCTGGCCAAGTCGGCGAACAGCAAGGTGGTCGTGGTGGGCGCCGGCAAGGACGGTCTGCCGCTGATCCTCGGCGGGCAGTAGCGCGCGAGCACGCGCGCATGCGAACGCCCCGGGGAGCGCAGGCTCCCCGGGGCGTCGTGCTGCCGGCGCGCGTCTAGCGGTACGTGCGCTTGATCGCACCCATGGTGACCGGCTGCACCGGCGTGACACCGGTCGCCGTGACCTCGAACACGAGGTCGTTGTAGTCATCATCGGTGTTGCCGGTGCCGCCCGGAGGCGTGAGGCCGTCGGCTGCGCAGCACACCGCCGAGATCGTGGAGCCGGCGTCGAGGTCCTCGAAGCACACGAGCCACGTGTTGGGGCCGCGGATCGCGGAGAGGTCGAACACCAGCGCCTGCACATCGCCGTCGAGCGGCACGTGGATCGCGCCCGAGCCATTGGGCCCGATGTCGTTGTAGAAGCGGTTCGTGTAGAACAGTTCCGGCTCCGGTGCATTGGTGGCCGAGCCCGGGCCGTTGGGGTTCATGTAGAACCCGAAGTTCTGCACGCTCGAGAGCGCCACGACGACCGGCGGGTTGGAGGCGTTGTACGGGCCGGTGAACACCACACCGTCATCGATGCCGTCGATGACCGGCGCCGAACCGGTCTCCTTGTACCAGCCGATCACGTTGCTGTTCTCGTTGCCCGCCACCTCGCGGATGATCAGCGCCGTGAAGCCGCCGTCGGTCCAGTAGAACGGATCCGGATCGCTGGCGTTGGCGCCGATGTAGTCGGTGAGCACATCGATCACGCCGGGGCCGTACTCGGCGTCGAGGATGTTCTGCAGGCTGTTGGCCGGTCCATCCCAACTGGCGCCCACGATGATGGGCACCTGCGCCGACGCGGCCGGAGCCGAGAGCGCGAGCGCGAGGACGAGAGCGGCGAGGGGTCGCATTCGGATCATGGGGCGCCTCCAGAGAGTCCACGGAACGAGGGTTCGCTCACCGAGGGGAACGGCGAACGGACCGGCCGGATGCAGCGCGATGCGATGGGGACGTGCACCGTGGTGCGATCATACCGCGAGGAACCGGGTGCGAGCCACGCTTTGTAGTGGGATCGCCGCAAGGCGGACAGTCTGACTGAACTCCGAGCAGCACGCCCTCACCCCGCATCGAGGCGCGGCACAGCCTGCCACAAACGACGACCGGGGCCCCCTCTCGAGGGCCCCGGTCGCGAAGCGAGACGTCCGTGCGGCGTGTGGATCAGCTGCGGTACATCATGCGCAGCTGGCCCCAGCTCTTCGGCAGCGCGGGCACGATGTTGCAGCAGTTCGCCGCGGCCGTCACGACGAAGTTGCCGGGGGGCAGCACGCTGCACCACTCGTCATTGCCACCCGGGTAGATGTTGTACTGCGTGCACGGGTCGCACGTGGCGGTGGTGATCAGACGGGGGATCGTCGTGCTGGTGCTGCAGCCCGCGCCGTTGGCCAGGAACGTGATCTCGACGAACGCGTCGCCCGACACGCAGCAGCCCGCCGGCAGCGGCATCGTGAAGATGAAGTTGCCCGCAGCGCCCGGGCTGAGGTTGTAGGTGATCGGCGCGCACAGCAGGTTGTTCGGGTCCGGCGTGCGGCAACCCGCATCACCCTGCGCACCCACCAGCGCCACACGCACCGGGATCGTGCAGTTGACGCGGAAGTTGAGGAAGATGTCCGCGGACACCACCTCGATCCCGCCGGGGCTCGTGCATGCCGAGCAGTCCGCGCTGCTGATCTTGGTGTAGTAGGCGTCGTTGGGAGGCAGCAGGTAGTTGAAGAAGAACGCCGGCGCGCCCAGCACACCCAGCGTGCACGTGGCGTTGGCGCTCTCGACGCCGAGCGTGTTGATGCGCTGCATGGGCTCGCCCGACAGCGTGCTCACTTCACCGAACGGCTTGGGGCCGGCGAACGCGGCCGTGGAGGCGAGGACACCGGCGAGACCACAGGCCAGGACCGACGCGTAACGACGCTTCATGGGGATTCCTCCGTGACAGAGCGGGTGAGTCCGGCAGCCGGTCGGCGGCCACCGGGAGAGCCCGTGATGCGACCAAGCTCCCCCATAGCATGGACTTCCGGGTGGCACTTTACAATGGCTTTCCATCGTCCCGAGGGCCGCTCCCCGCCGCGTTCGTCCGATGCCGCTGAACCTCGGGAGCGCCCCGAGCCCCCCGGAGGCGCTTCATCGCAGCGTCGCGGGCACGCCGGTGCTAGCCTCTCCGGGCGCGGCCGCGCGCGCCCTCCGACTCGCCCCGACGAACCAGAGGCCCGACATGAGAACCCTCGCTCGCCTCGTCCTGCCCGGCCGCCTCGTCGCGATCCTCGTCTGCGCGGCGCCCGGCGCGCACGCCCAGCTCCTGACCAACGGCGGTTTCGAGCAGGGGCCGGTGATCCCGCTGCAGCAGGCGGTGCAGGCTGTGGCGCCCGGGAACACGGCGCTCACCGGCTGGACCGTGACCGCGGGCGCGGTGACGATCGTGACCGACAACTACTGGTCCCCCAAGGTCGGTGCGCGCAGTTTGGCCCTGTGCAGCAGCGGCCCGGGCAGCATCGAGCAGGCGTTCGGCACCGCCGTGGGCGCGAGCTACCGGCTGACGTTCTGGCAGTCGGGCGAGCCGTTCTCGAGCCCGACGATCAAGCACCTGCGCGTGCAGGCGGGGCCGGCCCAGCAGGAGTTCACGTTCGACAACACCGAGGCGTGGCACTGGGACATGGGCTGGGAGCTGCGGAGCCTCGAGTTCACCGCCACGAGCACGAGCACCGTGATCCGGTTCACGAGCCTCGACGCCAGCCCCTGGGGTCCCGCGATCGACGACGCGGCCGTGGAGTTGCTGTCGATGGCCGTGCCGCCGACCGCGCCGCACCTGGCGCTCGCGCCGATCGCGCCCGACCCCGTGCGCACCGAGTCGCGCATCGCGTTCACGCTGCCGAGCGCCGCGCACGCGCGCATCGCGCTGCATGACGTGCAGGGGCGCGAGGTCGCGGAGCTGGCCGCCGGCGAGTTCGCCGCCGGTGCGCACGAAGTGCGCCTCGCGCCTCGCGCGCTGCGCGCCGGCGCGGGGCTGCACTTCGTGTCCGTCGTCTCGGGCGGCGAGCGGGTGGTGCGGCGCTGCATCCTGCTGCCGTGATCGCGCGCGTGCGCGCGTGGTGCGCCGCGGGCGGCGCGCTGCTGCTCAGCGCACTCGCGGCGGCTCCGCTGCATGCGACCTGCGGCGCCGAGGGTTGCCCGATCGTGCGGGCCGGCGCCACGAGCGGCCGCTTCACGTTCGACCTGCGCTACCAGGAGGTCACGCAGGACCGGCTGTGGAACGGATCCGCGGCCACCACGCTCGAGGCGCTCATCGCCGAGTCCGAGGCACACGGCGAGGTGGAGCTGTACACGCGGACGCGGTCGTGGGTGGCCGAAGGGCTCATGCGCCTCAATGCGCGGTGGACGCTGTCGGCCTCGCTCCCCTACCTGAAGCGCGAGCATCGGCACTGGCTGCGCCACGTACCGCGCTACGACGCGCGGTTCCTCGACACGTTCGAGTACCAGGGACTGGGCGACGCCACGCTGCTCGCGCAGTGCGGCGCACTGCAGCGCCCCAGGCTGCCGCGCGTCACGCTGCAGGGTGGCGTCAAGCTGCCCACGGGCCGGCAGCACGTGCCCGATCAGGAGCGCAGCAACTTCGGGTTCGAGTCGCACCTCGAGCCCGCGGCGCGGCCGGGCAGCGGCTCCACCGACTGGCTCGCCGGTGCGGTCGTGTCGCAGGCGCTGCCGTGGTCGCGTGCGCTGCCGGTCTCGGCCAGCGTGCTCATGCGCTGGAACGGCCTCGGCACCGACGACTACCGCATGGGCGAGGAGCTGCAGGCCGCGCTCGCCACCGGCGTCGCGGTGGCGCCACGCGTCACGCTGCTCGCGCAGCTCAACTGGGCCGCGCATGGCGCCGACGAGGCCCGCGAGCATGCTGCAGCAGGCGAGGCCGTGTCGCATGGGGAGTCGCTGCATTCGGGCTCGCGATCGCTGTTCCTCACCCCCGGCGTGTCGGTGGAGGTGCTGCCCGGATTGTCGGTGCTGGCGCTCTACCAGGCGCGACTCTGGAGCCACAGCGAGTCCGCGACGATCCTGGCCGGCGACCATCTGCTGCTGGGCACCAGCGTCGCGTTGGGGAAGTGAGCCCATGACACGCGGCATGCGTACCGCCCTCGCGATCGCCGCGACGCTGGCCACCGCTCCTGCGGCGTGGTCCGCGCCGTCGCAGTCGTGCTCGCCGCTCGCGGCCGAGGCCGCGCTGCAGACGCACGTGGATCCCAGCGACACGCTGCTCGTGGGCCGCATCGTGTTCGTGACGTTCCCCGACTCGCGATCGGGCCTGCTGCCCGGCTACGCCGACTCGCTGGCCGTTGAACTCGCGCACTTCCTGGCCACGCAGTCGCGCGGCCGCTGGCGCACCGACATCCGGCTCGTGCGCCGGGCCGGAGCGCCGGACTCCGCGTGGCGTGCGCCGCGGCCGGCGGCGGACTACGCGGGGCCGAACGGCGCGCGCTACTGGGTGGCGAATCGCGAGGTGCTCGCACAGGTGACCGTGGAACAGCCCGACGTGTGGCGCGACGTGGACCAGGTGTGGGTCGTACACGACCAGTGCACGTTCGCCTGCACGGACAACTCGAGCCGCGAGCGCTGCGAGGACACCTGTCCGTTCGGCGGCATCGCGGCCCTGGGGCTGAACCAGGGCGACGTGCCCGGGCTCACCGGCGGCGGCACCACGCAGCGGCGCTACGCATTGGCCTCCGAAGGTCGCGACCATGCGATCCAGGCGTCGTTCGCGGCGCACGAGTTCGGGCACCGCCTGCTCGCCACGCCGCACGCGCCGGGCTCCGACGCCGCCGGCGAGGACTGGGTCAACTTCGGGCGCTATGACCTGATGCGCTCGGGCGTGAACGGCGCCGCGGTGCGCGAGGAGGGGCTGCTGCCCTACAGCGCGCTGATGCAGGCGCGCTGGGGCTGGCTGCCGCGGCGCGTGATCGACCGCGACACGCTGGGGCTGGAGCTGGCCGACGTACTCGATGCGAGCGGCGAACTCGTGGAGGTCGTCACGCGCCGCCCGCGCCAGCGCTTCGCGCTCGCGTGGCATGGCGCCACCACGCCCTACGACGTGCGCTACGGCCGCGCCGGGCTGCTGGTGTGGCACGTGCTGCGCGACTCGGCGGAGCGCGAGCTGCGCTGGGACGTGGAGAGTGCGCGCGGCCGCTGGCGCGTGGGGCTGCCCGACGCGGTGACCGGGCGCGACCCGCTCGAGGCCGACCCGCTCGAGTCCGGCGCGGCAGGCGACCTGTTCGTGCCCGGCGCCGCGACCGTGCTGGATGCGAACAGCAATCCCTCGTCGCGGCTGCACCCCGACGACGACCCCAAGTCGCCCGAGACGCTCTCGAGCGGCGTGGCGATCGAGCACCTGCGCGATGCGCCGGGAGGCGGCGTGCGGGTCGACGTGTGGGTGACGCCGGCCCAGACGCTGCTCGCCCCCGTGGGTGGCGAACGGCTGGCCCTGGGCGACCCGCTCCTCGTGCGCTGGCGGCCGCGTGCGAGCGCCGAGGTGACCTCGGTCGACATCGACCTCTCACTCGACGACGGCGTGACCTGGTCCCCGATCGCGAGCGGCCTCGCCAACCTCGGCGAGTGGCAGGGCGTGGCCGCCGGCGCGAGCGGCGCGGCACGCGTGCGGGTGCGGTCGCGCGATGCCACGGGCGCCGAGGGCGTGCGCGTCTCCGGCGCGTTCGCGATCGGCTCGACCGCTCCGCCCGCGCCCGCCGCGCTCGCGTTCGCACGCCCCGCGCCCGACCCGAGCGGCGGCGTCACACGGCTCGCCGCGACGCTGCCCGTCGCGATGCACGTGCGCCTCACGCTGCAGGATGTGACGGGCCGCCGCGTGCGCACGCTGGTCGACGCGCCACAGGCCGCGGGTGCGCTTGCGTGGGACTGGGACGGCCGCGACGACGACGGTCGCCGCGTGCCCGCCGGGATCTACGTGGCGCGGCTCGAGGCGGGCGGCACGCGGGTGCAGCGGCGCGTCGTGCGCGTGCCGAAGGGGGTGTACTACGTGGTGCTCGACAACACGCAATACGCGGGCACGCAGAACCCGCCGTTC
>CADEFY010000006.1 GCA_902826705.1 uncultured bacterium | reverse complement strand
TCCTGCGGTCGCACCTGCTCCTCGCGACTCGCAGCCGCGATCACCACCGCGTCGCAGAGCGCGAACAGCATCGGGCGCTCCTCGGCCGGCGTGCGGCCGCACATCACCACGGGCACGCGGTGCTCGTGCGTGTGCCGCATCACGTCATTGCGCCATGGGCCGTCACCCACCATGAGCAACCGCGGCCGGGTCACGGAGCGCAGGCGGCCCGCCGCCTCGACCAGCGTGAGCAGGTCCGCGACGCTCGCACGCGAGGCCGAGACGCCGATGCGGAACTCGCCGCGATCGAGCTGCATGCGGCGCATGGCGCAGTCGAGCTGTTCCGCCGTGGGGTCCTGCAGCAGTTCGCGCGGCACGCTGCCGGGCTCGATCGACGTGGCATGCGTACGCGGCGCCAGCGTGCGCACCCAGCGCGCCGCGGCGGCGCTGGCGCAGACCGAGCCCGCACTCGAGGCGAAGCCCTCGACGAAATCATGGCGCATCTCGTCGATCCGCGTGCAGCCGGCCTCGCGCAGCAGGTCGTCGCTGTAGCCGTCGGCCACTTCGTAGACATGCGGCACACCGGCTTCGGCGCAGGCGCGCGCGCCCTGCGGCGACGCGGGCATGAGCCGCTCGATCGCCAGCTCGGGACGCACGTGCGAGAGGTGCCAGTCCACCTCGCGCTCGCTCACCGGCTGACGCAGCGGCCGCACCTCGAGCCCGCGCTCGACCAGGCTCGCCAGACCGCGCGGCGTGCCCGGCTCGGCGACGAGCGCCGAGACCTCGTGGCCGTCGCGCAGCCACGACTCGGCGAGCGCACGCAGGTGCAGGGCAGCTCGTTGGGGCCCCGCCAGCGGCAGGGCCCGGTCGGCCGAGAGCAGCACGATGCGCATCCGCGGATCTCCGAGAGCGTCCGATCGGCAGGGAGTCTCCCCGCCACTGCCCCCAGAGGTGGACGCTGCCCGGCGTCTGATACATCGTCGGATGCCATGCGCCCCTCCCCTCGACCCGGCGGCCTCGACCCGGACCTCGACGCCCGGCTCGTCGCGCGCTGCCAGGCCGGCGAACCGCGCGCCTGGGAGGCGCTGGTGCGGCGTCACCAGCGGCTCGTCTGGGCCGTGGCACGCGCCTACCGGATGGACGACGAGGACCGCGGCGACGTGTTCCAGGAGGTGTTCGCGGCGCTGGTGCGTGCGTTGCCGCGCATGCGCGACGGCCGCGCGCTGGTGCGCTGGCTGTCGGTCACCACCGACCGCATCGCCCGCACCACGGCCCTGCGGCGGCGGCGCGAGCAGGCGGCGCGCGTGACGCCGGCCGACGGCGATGCGCTCGGGCTCGACGCCCTCGCGGCCCCCGACGCGCCGGCCGGAGCGGACCTCGAACGGCTCGAGCGCGAGGCCATGGTGCGGCTCGGGTTGGCCGGCCTCTCGGAGCGATGCCGCAGGTTGTTGCTGGCGCTCTACTTCGAGGACCCGCGCCCGGCGTACGGCACACTCGCCGAACGGCTCGGCGTGCCCGTCGGCTCCCTCGGCCCGACACGCGCGCGCTGCTTCGACCGGCTGCGCGAGGGGCTCGCCGCGTTCGAACGCAGCCGCGCCGATGACGCGGCAGGTATCAGCCGCACGCCGCCGCCCACCTCTCCCGACGATGGCGCGAGCCGCCGCGGTGCTGCCCTGCATCGCGCGCGACCCGCGCCGGCTGTCCGCGTCGCGCCCCTGGGGACCGACCGATGACCCGTCGCGATCCGCACCTCGACACCCGCACGCTGCTCGACCTGCTCGACCAACGGCTCGACGCAGCAGCCGTCGCGCGCGCCGAGTCGCACCTGGCGCAGCCGTGCGTGGCGTGCCGCGAGCGGCTGCGCGAGGTGGGCGCGCTGGTGGCCACGCTGCGCGGCGACCGCACGCCCGACGTGCCCGAGGCGCTCACACGCCGCGCCCTGGCCGCGTTCGCACCGCACGCCGCGCAGCCTGCGGGCGAGCGGCTCGCAGACGCGATCGCGCGACTGCTCTTCGACTCCTTCGCCGCGCCGCTGCCCGCGGCCGCGCGCCGCGCGGTGGGTGAGGCACGCCGGCTCCGCTTCGCGCTCGGCGAGGACGCGATCGAGCTCGAACTCGAGCGCGACGCCCCCGGCACCATGGCGATGCGAGGCCGGCTCACGGCGGTCGAGCCCGCGCTCTGGCAGCTCACGCTGCGCGCGGGCGACGAGGTGCGCCCGGCGGCCCCCGATGCCTGGGGCGCGTTCGCATTCGATGCGCTACCGGCCGGCCCGTGCACGCTGCACGTGCGCGGCCCCGAGCGCCAGTTCATGCTCGCGGACCTCGCACCGTGACGGCGCAGGACCTGCTGGCGCAGGTCGAGGGCCTGCGGCGCAGCGAGCCCGCGCGCGCGCTGGCCGTGCTCGAGGCCGGCTTCGGCGCGGTCTCGCGCCGTGCCGACGCCGGCACGCGCGGCACCCTGTGGCGGACCCGCGGACACGTGCTGCGCAGCCTGCGCCGCACCCGTGAGGCGGCACGCGCCTACGAGCATGCCGCGCGCGCGTTCCGTCGCGCGGGGGACGTGCGCGAAGAGGGCCGCTGCGCGATCGGGCTCGTGGACGCGCTCATGTACCTGGGCCGCGACGACGCGGCGCGCCGAGCCGCCCGCCGCGGTCGCCGGCTGCTCGTGAGGGCGCGGGACCGCGCCGCACTCGCGCGCCTGCAGAACAACGAGGGCAACCTGTGGCACCGGCTCGACCTGCCGGAGCGCGCGCTCACCTGCTACCGCGAGGCCGTGCGTGGCCTGGAGCGCGCGGGCGATGCGCGCAGCGCGCGCATGATCGGCGTCAACGTGGGCAACTGCCTGTCGCTGCTCGGCCGGCTCGACGAGGCCAGACGCCACTACCGCGGCGCGCAGCGCGCGCAGGCGGCCGCGGGAGCGATCAACGAGGCGCTGTCCGCCGAGTACAACCTGGCGTATCTCGACTTCCTGGATCACCGCGCCGAGGCCGCGCTCGTGGGCCTCGACCGCGTGCGCGAGCAGGCCGACGCGCGCGACTACCCGTCGCTCTCCGCGCTCGCCCGGCTCGACCGCGCCGAGATCCTGCTGCGACTGGGGGCTCACGACGCGGCGCTCGACGAGGCGCGTGCCGCGCACACCGCCTGCCAGGCGCTCGGACTGGCATACGAGGCCGCCAAGGCCGAGTTGTTCGCCGCACTCGCCTGCTTCCGCCAGGGCCGGCCCGCCGAGGCGCGGCGCGGCATCGAGCGCGCGCTGGCGGGGTTCGCGGGACTCGAGAACCAGGTGTGGACCGGCGAGGCGCTGCTGGGGCTGGCCACGCTGTGGCGCGAGGCGGGCAACGCCCCCGCCACCTCGGCCCTGCTCGCCGCCGCGCGCCGGCGCTTCGCGGCCGCGGGCGATCGCGAGCGAGAAGCCTGCGCCGGCATGCTCGAGACGCGCGCACGCATCGACGCCGGCCAGCCGGCCGCCGCGCGCGCGCGGCTGGCGCGTGCACTCGCACGCGCGCCGCGAGGCGCCAGTGCGCGGCTGGAGCACCTCCGGCTGGCGGCGCGCGCCGCACTGGCCCAGGCGAGCGGCGATGCCCCCTCCGCGCGGCGCTGGCTCACCCGGGCCGCCGAGCAGGCGGAGCGGCTGGCCGCGCGCATCCTCGATGAGGAGTGGCGCGCCACGTTCTGGGGCGACTGGGGCTGGCCGCATCGCGAGTTGGCGGCGCTCGAGCTGGCGCAGGGGCGCACCGCCCAAGCGCTCGAGGCACTCGAGGCGGGTCGCGGGCGTGCCACGCTGGGCCGCGGCACCACGCGCGGCGCGCACGCATTGCCGCCCGGCGTGCGCCGTTGGACCGCAGCGCGGCAGGCACGCGAGCGCGAGCCGCGGCGCGGCGGCGTGGTGGTGGCCTCGGGTGCGCTGCGCCAGGTGCTGTCGCGCCGCGCGCCGCGCCGCGTGCGTGCGGGCGCGCTGCAGCGCGCGCTGCCGCCGGGCGCACTGCTGCTCGACCAGTGGCTGCAGGACGGCGGGCTCGGCACGATGGCCGTGCAGCGCGGTGCGCTGCGCGGTGACGCGGACCTCGCGCGCGAGCCGCACCTCACGCGGCTCGTGCACGACGTGCTGTTCGCGCTGCGCAGCGCGGCGTTCCGCCCGCGCGAGCAGCGCGCGCACGACCCGGCGCTCGCGCAGTCGCTCGCCGAGCTCGCCGCGCTCACGCTCTGGCCGTGGCTCGAGGCCGCGCGTCCGCGGGCGCTGGCGCTGGCGCCCACCGGCGCGCTGGCGCGGCTGCCCTGGGCGGCCATGCCGCTGCCCGACGGCCGCGCGCTCATCGAGGCGATGCCACTCGTGCTCGTGCCGGGACTGCGCTCGGTGATGGCGCCGCGCACGCGCCGCGCCTCGGGGCCCGGCCTGGTGGTGGCGGTGGACACGGGCGACCTCGCGGCGATCGAGGCCGAGACCGCCGCGGTGCGCGCGGCGTTTCCCGACGCGCAGGTGATCGTGGGCGATGCCGCCACGGCCGAGCGGTTCATCGCGCTCGCGCCCCGGGCCGACTGGATCCACTTCGCGGGACATGGCGCGTTCCGCGCCGACGACCCACGCGCATCGGGACTGCGCCTGGCGGACCGATGGCTGCTCACCGACGAGCTCGCGAACCTCGGACTCGGCGCGCGCTGGGTGACGCTGTCCGCCTGCCACACGGCGCGTGCGCTGGTCCGTCCCGGCGAGGAGTGGTTCGGGCTCTCGCGCGCCCTGCTGCTCGCCGGCGCCGAGTCGGTCGTGGCGGCGCAATGGGACGTGGAGGACTCGCCCACCGCGAGCCTGATGGCCGACACGTACGCGCGGCTGGCCGCGGGCCGGCCGGCGTCCGCGGCGCTCGCCGGCGCGCAGGCCCAGCGGGCCGCGGCCCGCATCCACCCGGTGGACTGGGCGGGTTTCGTGGTCCTGGGAGGCCCTCGGGCGCTGCCCGATGCACCTGCCGGAACGCCCGGCACCTCTTCCGATCCGCATTTCGCCCGCGCATGACCCGGCCCGATCCGCATAGACTCGTGACCGAGCCCCCGGAGGAAGTCCCCATGTCCCGCCCCATCTCCGTCCCCGCGCGGCGCACGGCGCACGCGCTCCTCGCACCCCTCGCGTGCCTCGCGCTGATGCTCGCCGGCTGCGGCCGGCACGTGCCGACGGCGCCGGACGCCGGCGTGGCCGAGAAGCGCGCAGGCTCGACGCCTCCGCCCGAGGACGTCGCGCAGGAGATCGTGGCCACGCTGGGCGAGGACGAGAGCGCGTACTACGTGGCCTACGCCTATGACGCCGAGGTCACCGAGTGGGAAGTGGGCGAGCGCTGCGCCAAGTTCGTGCCCGCCGCGTGGATGACGCGCGAGCAGTTGGCCACGTACCTCGAGAACGACCCGCGGTGCGCGAGCGTGGACTTCAACTCGTACCTCTTCGACGCCGAGACGCGCCAGCAGAGCTTCGCGTTCGACGACGGACTGCCGGGCGTGACGCCATACCTCGAGCAGCCTGCGACGCGCGCGCTGCGACTGGAGCCGGCGCACCGGGTCACCAAGGGCCGTGGTGTCGCGGTGGCGATCATCGACAACGGCGTCGATGCCACGCATCCGGCGCTCGCGGGTCGCGTGCTGATGGGCCATGACTTCGTCGACGACGACGAGGATCCGACCGACCGCACCGACGGCATCGACCAGGATGGCGACGGGCGAATCGATGAGGCGCACGGCCACGGCACGCATGTCGCGGGCATCGTGGCGCTGACGGCACCCGAGGCACCACTGCTGATCGCGCGCGTGCTCGACGCGGACGGTCGCGGCGACGTGCTCGACGTGGCCGCTGGCATCCGCTGGGCCATCCGCAAGGGCGCCCGCGTGATCAACCTGAGCCTCGGCACGCTCGACCATGTCGACGCCATCCAGCTCGCGCTCGAGGAGGCGGAGGCGCGCAACATCATCGTCGTCGCCTCGGCCGGCAACTGGGGCAGCGGCAGCCCCGAGGAGTTCCCCGCGCGTTCCGCCAATGCGCACGCCGTCGCGGCCACCGACACCGAGGCCCGCCCCGCGCCGTTCACGTCGTTCGCTCCGTGGGTCGCCATCGCCGCACCCGGGGTCGGCGTGCGCAGCGCCTATCCAGGCGGCGTGTACCGGCTATGGAGCGGCACCTCGATGTCGACGCCGTTCGTGGCAGGCGCCGCGGCGCTGGTGCGCGAGCGGCATCCGCAGTGGACGTCGGACCGCGTCATGAGCCGGCTGCGCTGGGCCGCACGCCCGATCCAGGGGGCGAGCAAGGAGCAGGAGGGCAACCTCGGCCGCGGCATGCTCGACGTGCTCGCCGCAGTGCGTGCGGATCATGTGCATGGGCCTCCCGACGACAGCCGGCCTCCCGTCGATCCGATCGACCCCGCCGAGTGAAGCAGTCCTCTCCGGCGCTGCCCGGGCCCGGCGATCCGTATCGCTGGACGACCATCGCGCATGCGAACCGATCGCTGCTCGGCCCGCTCGCACCCGACACCGTGGCCGCCATGCTGGGCGCCCTGCCGAAGCCGCCGGCGCAGGTGCTCGATGTGGGCTGCGGCCGCGGCGCGCTGCTCGTGGGTGCCATGGTGCGGTTCGGCGCGAGCGGCGTGGGTGTGGAACCCAACCCGCACTTCGCCGCCGCCACGCGCGCGCTCGCCGAGGCGGGCGGCGTAGCGGCCGCGCTCACGCTGCACACCGTGCCCTATGCCACCGACCTGCTGGGTCGCGAACGCTTCGACCTCGCCGTGTGTCTCGGCGCCACGCAGGCGTTCGGCGGCTACTCTCGCGCGCTACCGGCGCTGCGCGAACACGTCACCACGCAGGGCCACGCGCTGATCGGCGAGGGGTACTGGCGCCAGCCGCCCGCACGCGAGTACCTGGACGTGCTGGGCGCCACTGAGGACGAGATGATGACCGAGCCCGCCACACGCGCCGCCGCCGAAGCGGCGGGCTGGCGCGTGGTGCGTGCGCATGCGAGCACGCTCGCCGAGTGGGACGGCTACGAGGACGCCTACGCGGGCGCGGTCGCCGAGTGGCTCGGCTCGCACGCGGGCGACCCGGACCTGGCCGGCTACCGTGCACGGCTCGAGCGCTGGCGCGAGGGCTACCTGCGCTGGGGCCGCGACACGCTCGGCTTCGCGACCTACCTGCTCGAGCGCGCCTAGCCCGGACTGTTCAGGAACCGCCCGCCGACACGGACCGCTTCGGCGCGGCGCATGCGCTCGGGGCTCGGCCTATCGACCGATGCCGCGGGATCAGGCTGTAGCCGGCACGCCGCTCAGGGCCCTTCGACCTTGAATGTGATCTCGCAGCGGTCGCTGTCGCCGCCGCCTCGCACGGTGATCTCCTCGCCGCGGTCGCCCGTCGCGTCACCGGTCACGCGCCCGCTCCTCAGGTTGTAGGTCACGTCGAGTGCGCGCCGGCCCGACGCGGGGTCGAGGTCGCACACGTCGTCCGGGGCGGCGAGGCCGGTGTCCTCGTCGTAGAGCGTGATGTGGATCCTGACCGTCTCGCCGACCACGGTGTTGCTCAGGCTCCAGTTGGGCTGCGGTGCGTTCTCGCTCTCGATGGTGCCGAACGAGCGGAACTTGTCGTCGAGCTCGATGCGCGCATAGAAGTCCGCTTCGCCCTGGCCGGGGCCCGGATCCACGTCGTCCACGCTGCGCACGCGAGTGATGGTGATCTTCACCGTGCCAGAGGGCAGCACCGGCGGCGGGCTCTCCTGGACCGCGTCCTCGCCGAGCTGGGCGAGGAAGATCCTGTCGTAGACACCCGCGCGCACCAACGCCATCTGCTGGTTGGCGCCGTTCCGGTGCCACTGGTTGGCGCCGTCGAGCTTGCGCTGGAAGCCGAGCATCGCGTTGTCCACCTGCATCCCGATCTGCATGGGTGGGTTGGTGACCGGCGGCTTGATCGCCGTCCCCGGCGGCTTGATCGCCGTCCCCGGCGCCTTGATCGCGCCCGTCAGTGACTGCGTGGGGATCCCCGGCCGCACTTCGATGGGCGTGAGCCGCGACGTGCCGATCGCACGCAGGTCCGCGATCAGGCGATCCACCTCGCGCTTCTCGAGCAGGATCAGCTTGGTCATCAACACCGTGTTGTAGCCGGGAGGGAACGACTCCAGCTTCCACTCGCCGTTGGCCTCGAACTTGAGATGCTGGGCGTCGAACGTCGCGCGCGTCAGCGACGCCGCGCGCGTGCAGGTGGCGTCGCGCGGCGCTGAGGGGCCGAGCGTGGGATCGAACCGCAGCTCGGGCCGCTTGAGGTAGTCGGTGATCTCGTCGAGCGTGTAGCCGGTCACGGTCTTGACCAGCGAGTTGGTCAGATCGTCCACGATCGCCTGCACCTGATCCTCGACCGGCCCGAGCAGCCGCTCGGTGAGCACCTGGACCTGGGCGCGCGTCAGCCCCACGAAATCAGGTGCCCCCGACATGCTGAGCAGGTGCAGGTTCACGTAGTCATCGCATGCCTTGCGGAGCTGCTCCTTCATCTCGGCCTGCGACATGGAGTCGTCCAGGTTGTACACGAGCAGGCCGGCGATCTTCTCGCTGAGCATCGGCCACGCCCGTAGTCCACTGTCGATGTCGTCGATCCACGCCCGGATGTACGCCGCCTGGAGCGGTGCGCCCAACGTGTTTCCGGCGTGGCTTCCGGTCAGCTCGGAGAGTTCCTGCTCGAGGCGGTTCCGCAGCCGCGAGTACACCCGCGGCACCGACAGGTACGAGCCCTTGCTCTCGTCGGAGGAGACGAGCAGGCGGTTCTCGACGTGCGAGCCGAGCGGCGCGCGGATCATGTGCTCGACGATGAAGTCGCGCACGGTGTCGTCACCGAAGCTCGGGCGGATCGAGAACCCCGGCGCTGTCACGCCCGGTGTCTTCTTGCCGATGTAGCCCTCGAGCGTCAGGTGACGCAACGCGTTGCAGCCGGGCGCGAAGTCCCCGCCCGAGTAGTGGTTCATGTACGTGTGTGCGTACATGTCGCCCGCCGCGTGGAACAGGTAGCCCGCCACGAACACCTTCACCTTGGGGTTCGCACTCCTCGACTTGTCCCACAGATGGTCGAGCCACGAGTCCGACCCGCCGTCGTGCGCCAAGTCGGGGTGGATGATCGTCTGTCCGGTCACGATGTCGGGGTACGCGTCCGGCCCCAGCACCCCCGCGTGGAAGATCTGGCGATTCTCCTTGATCGCGGACACGAGCGCCGAGTCCACGCGGTAGTCCCCCACCTTCTCGAGCACGGCACCGGTCGCGCGATCCACGCGGTGGATGGCGAGCTTGCCGTTCTGGACGTCGCGCAGCGCCCGGTCGGCCAGGTAGACGTGCGTCTTGGGCTTCCACGCGAACGCGGCGCCGGCGCAGGTCGCCAGCAGGATCGTCGCGAGCACGCCCGCGAGAGGGGCATTCCATCGACGCGAGTTCATGGTCGGGATCTCCCGGGGTCTAGGGAACCGTCACGCTCGCCGCGGCCGCCGGGGAGATGTTCCCGAACGCGTCGGCGGCGAGCACTTCGTACACGTAGGACTTCGTGGGCATCGCGGTGACGTCGAGGTAGGCGACCGTTCCGCGCAGGCCGCCGGCGAGGATCTGAGGAGGAGCGCCGGGCGCCGTCCGTCGCTGCACGGTGTAGCTCGCCGCGTCAGCCGCGGCCTTCCACGCCAGTCGCACGCCGCCCGCTTCGGCGGTGGCGCGAAGCTCGGTCGGCGCCGCGGTCGCCAGCTTGAGCGCCACGGCGGACAGCCTGCGCGACGGATCGGACTTGAGCCCCGCCGCGGTCTCGGCCACCACCTCGTAGCGGTAGCTGCGATCGGGCACCAGCCCAGAGTCGAGGTACACGAGCTCGGCGCCGGCCGCCGCGGCGACGACGCCGACCGGCGCTCCGTCGCGGAGCACGCGGTACGCGGTGACGCTCTCGTCGGCCGGATTGGGATCGATGCGCACTCGGATCGCACGGTCCGTGGCGCGATCGGGCGCCGCGGCGAGCACGTTCGGCACTCCCGGACGCACGGTGGACGGCACCGCCGCGCTGACCACCGCCGAGGGCGCGCCCTCCACGCCCCAGCGCGTCACCGCCAGCACACGGTACGAGTACGTGCGTGCCATCGAGCGCGGCAGCACGTCACGGTGCGTGGTCTGGTTCGCCCTCGTGACGCCGACTTCCACCCAGTCGAGGTCGCCGTACTTGCGCTGGATGCGATACGTCACGCCCTTCAGGCCCGGAGTCGCCGTCCAACGGAGCGTGACCACGCCGCCATCGTCGCGCGCGCGGGCGAGGTTCAGCCGCAGGCGCGACAGGTCGGTCTTGGCGAACACCGGCAAGCGCGGCACGAGCGCCGTGCGCGGGAGGTCGGCCGTCGGGGCGGCACGGGACACGCCCGCGAGTCCGCCGGTCGCACTGGCTCCGCTCGCCGGCTTCGCGAGCGCACCGGCCGCGCCAGCCGGGCCGGTCGTGGACTTCCGGGCGCCGAGCGCGATCGACTTCGAGCCCGCGAACGACCGCTCCGTGGCGGCGGCAGCGCGGAAGCGCTTGGCCGCGGGCGCGAGACGCGGCTTGCCCTGGCGGAGCGAGGTGAAGGCTGGCGCGCGGGACTGCGCCGTGGTGTCGGCGAGTTGCTGCCCCGGCGTCAGCTTCTCGCTGGCCGTGAATCCGTCGTAGGTCGCGCCCGTGACCACCGGCGGGCGTGCGGGGCTCGGCACGGCGACGGCCGACGCCGGAGCGTCCTCCGACTCGAGGCCGGAGGGTACGTACACCGCGCGCACGACATACGCGTAGTAGCGGTCCGTGCCCACGCCGACATCCGTGAACGAGAGCCGTGGCCGCGCGATGTCGCGGAGGCGGGACAGCTCAGCACGGGTCGCGAGCATCCCGCCGCGCGTCGCGAGTGTGGCCGCGCGAAGCGCCGAGGCGCTCGCGGCCGACTTGGAGAGCGTGCGGATCCGCGCCTGCGCGGAGTCCTGCTCCGGCGTCGCCGGCAGGGCCGTGCCCTCGATGGGCTGCGGCGTCACCAGCACCGGCCGCGCGTTCGGAGCCTCGGTGTCGATGCGGAACACGCGGTAGCGCGTGACCAGATCGGCCGGTGCGTCCACTGCGGACCACGACACGCGCACCGCCGCCTTGCCGCCGAGCGTGTACGGGCTCGCCGCCCAGGCGCCCAAGTCGCGCGGCGGCGTCTGGAGGCGCCCCAGTCCGAGCGCCGCGCGGCCCGCTCCCTTCGCGATCCGCCCCGCCTCGGCGTCGCGCGGCTCTTCGTCCAGTTCGGCGAGCGGAGTGCCCGGAGCCGCGGGCCGGCGCCAGTCCACCACACCCACCGTGTGCTCCGACCACGCGCTCTGGCGGCCGAAGCCGTCCACCAGCGCGATCCGATACTCGTAGGTGCCCGGCCTCTCGAGCTCATCCTCGAAGAAGGCGAGCGGCTCCTCGTCGCCGTTGATGGCGGCGATCATCACCGGCTTCTCGTGCGCGCGTCGCCACACCGTGTCGGGCGGAGCGGCGCCCTTCGCGAGCTGGGGCAGGCTTCCGATCCGCGACCCGAGACCCGCACGGACGGGCGGTGCGTGACGGCGCTCGATCACGTACGAGGCATTGAGCAGCGCCACTTCGAGCGCGGCATCGAGCCGCTCCCAGCGGATCGCCACCGTGCCGGAGGGCTCGCCGTCGTCGTCGACCATCTGCTGGGACTCGACGCCTGCGGGCGCCGGGGGCTGCGGGTCCGTGCCCACCACCACCGTGACCGAGTCGAGCACCAGTTCGGCGGCGCCGCGCGCCGGCGCCAGCGCCACCGTGTACCGGACCCGATCGCCCGCCTTCACGGCCCGGTCGCGCGTGCCGAGGCCCAGGCTCTCGGCCGCGGCCGAGCGCACCAGCGCCAACAACATGAAGCGCCCGCGCGCGGTCATGACGTCCGCATCTCCCGGCGAGGCCGCGCCCAGCCCCGGCCGCAGCGCGGCACTCGGCGCCAGCCGCGCAGGGGCCTGCGCCCGCAGTGTCGCGAGTTGGCCGAGCTGCTGCTGGATCGAGGCGCGGCGCACGGGATCGGGATCCGGCTGCTGCCGGAGCTGGAGGAGTGCGTCGCTCGCGGACTTGAGTTGGCGGAAGCGCGTCGCCGCCGAGGGCGGACGGACCGCGCGAAAGTCGAGCGCGCGAGGCGTCACCGTTCGCGTGGCCGCGCGGCTCCAGAGCCCCTTGCCCCGAAGGCCTGCGTCCAGCGCGCGATCGGCCTCGGCATCCGAGACGGCGCGCTGATGGATCAGCTCGCGCCTGCCATTCACTTCGCGGTAGATGCGCACGCCCGATGCGGGGAGCCAGCCCGACTCCAGTTGCACGCGCAACCGCACTTCGGGCCGGTTGCCGACGAACGCTGTGGCAGCCGCGATCCGGGCCTTCGTGTCCTGCGCCGAGGCGAACGCGGGCAACAACAGGACTCCGGCCACCAGGACGGTGGTGACTCCGCGCGCGGTCACTGGAACGACTCCTCGATATCGACTTCGCCCTCGAAGCAGCCGACCTTGCCGCGCAACTTGCCGTTGAGCGCGAGCCGCGACAGCGTGCAGCGTGCGCGCACGTCTCCGCGCACGGTGCACTCGACCACGTCGAAGTCGGCGGTGCCGCGCACGGCGAGGTCGCCCTCGGCCGACATGTTCGACGAGCCCGGCGACTCCACGCGCAGCTTGCCCTTGAGGGTGCCGCGCACGTCCACGGGCTTGAACCTGGCTCGCGTGTCGAACCGCATCTCGCCGCGATTCGCGGCGAAGTCGATCTCCATGCCCACCTTGCCGCGCAGCTCCACCAGATCGTCGAGCGCTCGTGCGGCGCCGATCTGCAGCGCCCGCTGTCTGGGGCTGCACCACCAGCATCCGGCGCGCAGGAACTGCTCGGTGCCGTTGCCGGTGGACCCGAAGCGCAGCAGGGCCTCGCCGCTCGCGTCGGCCAGCGCGAACTCACGTGTCGGGAAGTTCATGTCGAGGTCCCCTCCCATCGAGAACGACGGCTGCTCGTCGAGGTCGAGGTTCACGAACGCACGCGCGATGCGGTCGCGTCGCTTCCACTCCGCGTTGCTCGGGAACCCCGACACGCCTTCGAGGTCGAGCAGCGCCATGCGGCCGGTGAGGTCGAACATCATCGGGTTGAACGTGGCCGTCAGCGTGGCGTCGGCCCACCACACGCGGTCGCCCACCGCGTACTCCGCGAGCATCAGCCCGGCCTGGCCAAGCACCGTGCCGGCCGAGTGGCGCAGCTCCAGCTCGGGCTGCTTGATCGGGCCGATGCCACCGCCCGAGGCCAGCGGGGCCACGTTCATGCCGAAGCCGCCCAGGAAGCCCTTCACCTGGAACAACGGGATCTGCGGCTTGGGCGGCGTGGGCGGGATGTCCACGCGGATCGGCGTGGGCAGCATCGCGTCGCCGCCCACGAACCACGAGGCCTTCTGGGCGTCGAGCGCCATGAGGAACGTGACGTCCAGCCCCACGCCGCCGAGCGGCTTCAGTGCGAACTCGGCGTCGCCGTACAGCACGGGCGTGCCGCGGAACCCCTCGAGCTCGTCACTCAGCTTGAGCGATGCGCCGATGGTGCCCAGCTCGGGGATCGTGGCCGTGAGCCCGAGTCCGCCGATCTCCACGATGGGTTGGAGCGGGCTCGGACCCGGGCGGATCGTGAGGTGCTCCAGGTCCACTTCGCCGCCCAGATCCAGACCCTCGATGGCGTTGTCCAACCTCGCTGTGCCGGTGAAGGAGATCGAACCGATCTTCACGCCATCCGGGCAGGAGAATCCGATCCGACGCACCTCGATCTCCAGCATCTCGAACAGGCGGATCACCGCCGGGTCGTTGAGCGTGAGCACGCCCTCCTCGGGCAGGTAGAGCCGGCCGGCACCGTCGATGCGGAAGTTGGTGACGCGCGTCTCCAGGTCGGGCTGGCTCAGATCGAGGATGCCGCTCAGCACCAGCATGGCCGGGCGGTTCTCCAGATCGAGGCTCCCCTTGATCCCGCGGAGCGTGAATCCGAGGGGCTCGGACAACCGCAGGCCCGCATCGGATGAGAGTGCGATCGCCTCGAGGCCGCGCAGCGAGAACTCGATCGTCGCCCCGAGGTCGCCGAGATCGCCCACGTCGAGCCGACCGCTGAGCCGGCCTTCGACGATCTGGTTGCGGAAGAAGCCGAGTCGGATCTCGGACAGCGCGATGTCGAATCCCTCGAGCGTGAGCTTGGGCAGCCCGGAAGTGGCGCGCACCTGCCCTGTGAGGCCGGCCGCGTCCACCGAGAACCGGCTCAGATCCAGCGACAACGTGTCGGCGCCGCTGCCGAGCGGCAGTCGGAGCTGGCCCGCCTTGAACCAGAGCCCCATCCACGACGGCGCAGACACCTCGGGCGGCGCGCCCGGCACGCCGATCGCGCCGAAGTTGCTGAGATCCAGCACCATCTGGCCGCAGTGGAGCATCATGCGGAAATCCACGCCCGGCACGCCCACGCTACCCACGAACGGCTTGCCCAGATCCAGCACGAGGCCCGAGGCGAGGTCGAGCCCCACGTCGGCGATGCGCGCGGGGCCAGTCCCAGCGGCGTCGCGGATCCCATCGGGCAGCTTGAGATCGGCGCGAACGCCCTTGAAGTCGGGTACGGAGCGCACCATGCCCACCGTGCCGCTTCGGATCCTGAGTTCGAGCCCCTGGATCTGGATCGGCGCGATGACGCGGTCCACGACGAGCGTGGCCGAATCGAAGCTCACGTCACCGGTGTGCTCGATGCGGATCGCGCGGGCGTCGGCCTCGAGCGTCTCGTTCGCGGTGGCCAGTCCCGGCACCCCCAGCAGAACGCGCGCACTGGCCACGCGCAGCTCCCATGCCACCGGAGTCGCGTCGCTCCACGACACCTTCAAGTCGAACGGCGCCGCCGACACCCGCAGGCCGGGGAAGCGCAGGCCGTTCGTGCCGGCCGGGCCCTGCAGTGTGAGCGCATCGAGCGTGAGCGTTCGCACGCCCGCCGCGGTCTGCGCCGTGAGCGTCTTCGTGGTGCACGTCACCGGCGAGCCATCGGGGTTGCGGAACGGCAGGCGTACGACGATCGGTCCCGCGAACGTGAGCCCGTCGGGCATGCGCCACGTGACGGAGCCAGACGGGATCTCGATCACGCAGCCGGCGATGCTCTCGGTGGTGAGCTTCTGATCGAGCGTGAGCACCACGGCCTGCATGCGCCCCTGCGAGTCGAACACCAGGTTGCTGAAGGTGACGCCGTCCTTCGTCACGGTGAAGCCGCCCACCGTGACGACGAGCCGCCCGGAGCCCGCGGCGGGCAACGTGGGGTCCGCGGGTGCGTCGGCGGCGTATGCCACGTTCTCGATCCGCACCACGTCCGGCACCAGTTGCAGCGTGGTCGGTCGGGCCGTCTGAGCCGCGACGGTCGCCGGGTGAGACGCGCACGCGACCACCATCAGGGCGATCGGGATACAGGCGCGGGCGCTCACAACCGCGCCCGCAATCCGGTGGACAAGGTCTGCTCGCTCATCTGGTCGTTGCCCAGCAGGCGCTGGAAGTCGAGGAAGGCGCTGAATCCGCCGGGGAGCACCGCCACCGCGCCGGCGCTGAGCATCCAGAAGTCGCGGTCCGGAGCCTCGGTGCGCAGCGCGATGCGGTAGCCGTTCGTGTCCTGCACGAACCGCGTGCGGATCCTGCGCTCGTCGCTCCCGTGTTGGTGCACGTACTCGGCGCGCACCTGCGGCGAGAGCACGCCCCACGCGGGGCTGAGCGCGGTGGAGGCGAACACGCCCGCGCGCGAGACGAGCGAGTGGAACTTCTGCTCGTCGAACGCCATCGCCAGCCCCAGGCCGTCGGACTCCGCGTAGGGTTCGAGCGTGGTGCCGCAGTACTCCAGCGCCGCTCGCGGCGCGAGCGTGAGCAGACGCACACGCAGGTCGCCGGTCAGCGCACCGCCGGCCTGTAGCTGGTGACCCGACACGTTGGCGCGCGCGACGCCGAAGATCTGGCGGGACTCCTGTGTCGGCTGCCCCTGATTCAGCGTGATCACGTACTGGGTCGTGCGCTCGACGTCGTGGCTCAAGCGGTCGTAGCCCACGTACGACTCGAACGACACGGCCTTGGCGGCCGACCAGTTCCAGAATCCCAGCGCACCGATGCGGTCCTTGCGCAGATCGCCCGCGCCCGCCTCGAAGTCCACGCCGCTCGACTGGTACGAGAATCCGATCCCCGTGGTCACCGATGGCGACGCCAGGTAGTCCACGCCCACGAGCAGGCCCTGCACCATCGCGTCATAGGCGCTCTCCGTGTCGGAAGCAGGACGCTCCTGGAATCCCGACTGGACGGAGGCGAAGAAGTTGAAGCGGCCCTCGCTCAGCTCGAACCTCGGCGCCTCCGCACTCCCGCTTCCCGCGCGTCCCTGCGCGCTGATCGTCTCGAGGTTGTTGCCGGACGCGGCCGCGCTGCGCCGCCCGCCGCTGCCCGGGCCGGCGTTCAGGATCTCCTGGCAGCGCTCGTAGAAGGGCGTGCCCGGCACCGCACCCGGGCACACGTTGATCCAGTTCTGGTCCAGCTCATCGGCCGGTGCCTGCGCCTCAGCGCTCGACGCGGCGAGCAGTCCGGCCGCCACGAGGATCGCGATCGCCATCTGCATGCTCATCTCCTGCCCCCCGTGGGAACGAAAAGGAAGTCGCCGGCCTCGTGCCCTGCATGACGGATCGGCGCGCACTCGGGCTCCTGTTCGATGCCCGCCGCGTCGGCCACGTGCGACACGCGCGCGGCCAACTGCCGGTAGAGCCGCTGGGCCTCGAGGATCTCGCTGTTGGCCGAGAGCGCCTCGGTGAGCGCGCGGTTGAACACCGAGTGGCCTCCGCCGCCCGCGTCCATCACCGGCGTGAGCCCGCCCGACGTGAGCGCGACCCGCGCCTTCTTGCGCGCCATCACCTCGAGCCAGTGCTGCTGCTCGGCATCGGTCAGGCCGCGGTCGAGCTGCGGCAAGGACGAGCGCGTGAGCGCCCCGGAGAAGCACGAGTCCGAGATGATCAGGATCTGCTTGGCGGGGATCACCTCGAGGTACGTGCTGATGCGTGCGGTGGGGAGCCAGTTCGCGTCGCTCTCCAGCTCGGCGTCCACCGGGAGCCAGTAGCCCTCCATGGACTCGTCGTCGAGCTGGCCGTGCCCGGCGTAGTAGACCAGCAGGTTGTCCTCCCGAGTGAGCGTGCGGCGCAGTTGATTGAGCGCGGACAGCACGTCGTAGAGCGAGGCGTTGCGCAGCACTTGCACCTCGAACCCGTAGCGCGTGCGCAGCAGCTCTGCGATCGCCTGGGCGTCGCGCTGTGGCGTCTCGAGATCGGGCAGGTGCGCGTAGTCGGTGTTCGCGATGACCAGCGCGTGATAGCGCCCGAAGCGCACTCCGCGCCCGAGTGTGCGGCCGCGACGCGGCGCCGCGTCGCCGGTCGCGAGCGCGTCAGGGTCCGCCCGGGCCGGCGTACTCGCTTCGGCAGCGCCAAGCGGAATGCGCGCCTCCGCACGGCGGCCGTCGCGGTCCACCGCGACCACCGTCAGCGGGCCCGGCACCGCCGCGAGGTCGATCGTGACGCGGAACAGACCGGCTTCGTCGAGCGCAGCGGGGCTCCCACCGACCAGCACCGAGAACATCCCGGCCGGCGAACTGGCGCGTCCGATCACCTCGAGGGTGCCGGATCGCTCCGTGCGCACCTCGAGCCCGCGGGTGAGCACCGACTGGGGCTCGATGATCTCGATCTGTGGCCCGGCGTCCTTCGTGTCACGAATGGCGCCGCGCGCCGGAGTGCTCGCGCCCCCCGTGGGCGCATTCGGGCGCGGGCGCGCCGCTGCGGCCTCGATCGTCTCCATCACGATCACGCCGTCCAGGCCCGCCGCGCGCTGGTACCAGCGCGCCGCCTCGGCGCGATCCACTGGCACACCGAGACCGCGCTCGTAGAGGTAGCCGAGGCTGACCTGCGCGGCCTTGAGCCCCGACTCGGCCGCCTTGAGGTACCACTCGCGAGCTTTGGCATAGTCGGGCTCCGTGCCCATGCCCCGCTCGTGGATCTGGCCCACGTAGTGCTGGGCCTCCGCGTCGCCCGCACTCGCCTCGGGCATCCAGATGCCGAGCGCGGTGCGGTAGTCGGCGCGATCCAGGATGGTCCACTCGCCGCCGCGGATCTTGCAATCGAGCACGTCGGTGCGCACGACGCGTCCGCGCCCCACATAGGTGGCCGTTCGGCCGAGCCCACGGATCACCGGCGGCAGCGTGCAATCGCAGAGTGACACGCGATCGAGCGGCAGCAGCCCACCATCGCCCGACGGCGGCGCCGCGATCGCGGGTGCCACGCCGTGAGCGTGCGCCAACGCCACCAGCGCGCCCGTGACCGATCGCCGGAGCGCCGATGCGAGACCTCGGGGACTCATGGCTTCCCGAACGAGAGCCGCGGGAGCGTCGTGAAGTAGCACACCGCGCGGGCAACCGGACCGCGGCCGCCGCTCGGAGTCGCGGCGAGCCCCGTGGCCGCGGCGCCCGGGTCCGCGAGCGGCTCGGCACGATGTCGGACGACGAGGCCGCGCGTGAGCACGCCGCGCGTGCGCGCTTCGTCCACCTCAGGCTCCGTGAGGAACTCCCCCGCCGGCTGCAGGCCGCCCACCTCCTCGGGCGATGCCTCCGGCGCCGTCGAGGCGTCGCTCAGCGGCTGTGGTTCGGCCTCCGGAGCCTCGCCCGCGAGGCGCTCGGCCACGGCCGCCTCGTCCTCGAACGGCTCCTCGCTCGCGATCGCGACGATCGCATCCACGCCGTAGGGTGGCGCCACGTCGAACACCGCCGCCGAGCCATCGGCCGGTACGCGCACCGACGTGCCCCCCGCGATGCGCGCGTCTGGCTCGCTGCGGTTGGGGAAGATCAGCGTGAGGCGCTTCTCGGTCCACGAGACGTGGTAGAGGCGCAGGTGGCAGTCGCGCTCCGCCTCGACCTCCACGTGCAGGCGGTCGCCCTCGAAGTAGGCCGCATGGGCGCCGCGCTCGGTGCGCACCTGGAGCTTGAACGGCTGCGCGCCGCTGCCGATCGAGCCACTCACGAGCTGGGCGAGCAGCTTCGCGTCCTGCGCGTTGGGCGGCAGCAGCTCGCTCATGCCCAGATCCGCGAGCGCCCTCGGCTCGAGCCGGCGCCGGACCTCGGAGAGGAGTCGCCCCGAGTTGGTGTCCACCATCGAGAGCACCACGCCGACCGCCGATCCCACGCTGCCGAATGCTCCCTTGATGATCGCACCGCCGAGGCCGCGTGTCGCGGGGCCTGCACCGGGGCGCTCGCTGATGCGCCGCCGTTCGAGCGCCGATCCCACCGCGTCCCCCAGCCGCAGGCCGAACGGGCTGGTGCCGGCCGACTGGCCGGCGCCCACGTCCCAGGCCATGCCCTCGAACGACACCCGCTGGCCGGCGGATCGGAGCTTGCGCTTGGCCGCGTCGCCCGCCAGCAGTTCGGCGACCATCGAGTCCATCTCACGCACGAGGCCGGCAGGGATGGGTGGCGCGTCGGGGCTGGCGGCGTGCGCCGAGACGACGGGCACCACGATCATCAGTGCCAGCAGAGCGACGTGCGGGGCGAGCCCGGCGCGGGTGGGCACCGCCGGCCGTCTGGTGGAGAGGGGGCGGTTCATGGCCGGGCCAGCACCCACACCTGGGTCGGGTCGCTGGCGCGCGGGGAGTACTCCTTCACGCGGCAGCCATTGGTCGCAGTGCAGGCGTTGTCGGCGTCGAGCACCTGGCCGGTCGCTGCATTGCGGATCACATAGTGGCCATCACGGCCCGGCACCGCATAGAACTGCCAGATCTGGTGTGGACCCGGCACGATCGCCTTGCCCATCTGGATCGCCGCGGTTCCCGGCAGCGGCCCCATTTTCTCGGCTTCGGGCTGCAGGTAGGTGAAGGGAGACGACGACGTCTTGCGGTTCTTCACCAGATAGCCGCCGATCGTGTGTTCGAGGCGGAACACGTTGTTCCCGGTGGACTGACCCAGGCTCCAGAGCTGGGTCTTGCACACGTCGCCACCCCAACACGAGCCGCTGATGTCGAGGTGCTTGCCGTCCTTGAAACAGCGGATGGTCCACTCGCCCTCGAGCGCGTTGTCGTCGGTGAGATTGTCGAAGAGCGCGTCGAGGTTGTAGGAGATGGTATTCACCAGGTCCTCCCCCGCTTCGATGAGCTCGTCGTTGGGGCTGTTCAGCGCGCGCTCGACCGTGAGGGGGATCGCACAGCCCGCGTCGGCCTTGACCGGCTGCGGAAGCGGCGCGGGCATGGCGAGCTTCTCGGAGGCCGAGAGCTGCTGATACGCCGCGTGCAGATACCAGGTGGGCTGGTGGAAGCAGAAGTCGGTGGCTGGGCTGGTCAGGAGCAGCAGGCGCTCAGGCGCGTCGAACTCGATCGTGGAGACGTCGTCGTAGTACACACGGGTGCCGCCACGGGCGTAGCCCATCGTGTAGAGCGGCAACTGCGTGATCGGATCCGAGACGAAGTCGAAGCGCTGGAACCGCGTACCGGGCAGGACGCCGTCGAGGAAGTCGCGGAACGCCGCGTCGCCCGCGTGCGGCGCCGCGAATGCGTACAGCCCGTGCGGCGTGATGCCGTCGGCGCTGAACGTGGCCTTTCCGCTCGAGCTCACGCGCACCCGGTGCGTCTGGCAGTAGGCCGCGAAGAGCTGCGCGTACGCGGACCCGAGCGAGTGCGCGGTGATCCACAGCGGCCGGTTGCCAGAGGCCATCTGCTGCTTGACCACTTGGAACAGCTCCTCGCGGAACTCCCTCCCCGTCCCCGGAACCGGTGCCCGCAGCCCGCTCCAGAAGCCGGTGTGCACGCGACCGGGGATGTTCGAGATGTCCGGGTCCATGAGCGGGAACACGGCGTCTGTGGTGATCCACTCCGCCCACTGGTAGCCGAACTCCGTCTTCGCCGAACCCACGCGGTCGGTGCCGCGGAACACGATGATCACCGCCTGCGGTGTGGAGATGACCGCCGCCTCGGGGTCGTGCAGCAGGCGATCGCGCCCGTAGACGAATCGGACCGTCGGCCGGTCGAACAATCGCCCGACCGCCGCCGCGAAGTTCGTCTCGAAGTACGTTCCGTCAGTGAACAGTCGACGCTCGTGCTTGGCGTCCTCATTGCCCTGCAGCAGGGCGAGCCGCTCGGGGTAGATGACCGTCGCGAGGTACGCCAGCAGGTACGCGTTGGGATCGGAGCGGCCCGTGGCGCTGGGTGCGAACTTGAGCGCGAAGGCACGGTCGCCCCTGGCAGCGCCGGCGTCGCTCGCCGCGAGGATCATGCAGAGGAGCGCAACGAAGGCACGGCAGACCGTGGGGCGCATCGGGCGATCCCTCCAAGTTGGCCAGTGGCTGGGTTCGGGGCGTGCTTGGAGGTAGACCCCAGGGGTCCGCCGAGAATCACAGCGGCGGAGGAGATTCCGTTTCCACTGCCCACATGGCCACCTCGACTGGGGCGGCGACACGCTCGGGTTCGTCACCCACCTGAGCGAGCCGCACCGAGCGCCAACGCGAGACAAGAAGGGCCGGCGCCCAGGGGGCACCGGCCCTTCGCCTCCTCAGTGACCCACGCTCAGTCGCGGTTGCGCGCCTCGTCCCACGCCGCCCGCGACGTGATCGCCAACTCGGGCAGAGAACGGCCTCGGAGCGCGGTGTTCATGGCCGGGAGCTGCTTGGCCACGAGCGCCTTCCACGCTGCCTCGCCCGCGCGCAGCTC
Source organism: uncultured bacterium (assembly GCA_902826705.1). Lineage (GTDB taxonomy): Bacteria > Eisenbacteria > RBG-16-71-46 > RBG-16-71-46 > RBG-16-71-46 > CADEFY01. The sequence continues at coordinate 3,952 of CADEFY010000006.1, read as the reverse complement.
GGACTCGAGCACGCCTGTCAGCGCCGACTGCCCCTCGGTGGGCCGCCCGTCGTAGCCATTGACCTTGCCGTACAGCGCGCCGAGGTGCTCGCGCAGCTTCTGCTCGCCGGTCAATCGGCCGCCCTCCTTGGCCGCCACGATCGTGCCACGGAACGACTCGACCTGGTCGGCGAGCGCACGCAGCCGCGTGGCCAGCGCATCGCCGCGCTTGAGCGAGTCCGCGCGTGCGCGGGCCTGGTCACGCACCTCGACCGCGCTCTCCACCGTGTAGCTGAGGTCGTTGAGCATGTCGTACAGCCGCAGGACCAGTTGGTTCTGTGCCGCGCGGTCTTCGGCCGTGTGCGTCGAGCGCGGATCCGGCACCAGATCGAGCGTGGTCTCATAGGTGTCCTTGTTGCGCGTCATCACCACCTTGTACTTGCCCTCGGCCGCGCGCGGTCCCACGAACGCGTAGAAGTTGGGCACCAGGTTGGCGGCCGGCGGGATCTTGGGGCCCTTGAGCCGCATGGGCCACTCGACGCGGTTGATGCCGCGACGCTTGCCGCCGTTGACCGTGTTCAGCTTGCGGCCGCTGGCATCGTAGATGTCGAGCTTGAGATCGCCGATGATGTGGCGCTTCTTGAGGTAGTAGCTGATCACCGCGGTCTCGGGCAGGTGATCGCCTGACCAGTCGGTGTCGCCATCGAAACGCTGCTGCTGGCGAGGGATCGCCAACTGCTGCGGTCGCGTGGCGAGGAACGCGCCGTCGGCCGCCAGCGTGGTGCGCGTGAGCGTGCGCAGCGGCGAGAGGTCGTCGATCAGATAGATGCCGCGACCGTGCGTGGCCACGAGCAGGTCGCCTTCGCGCGGATGGATCGCGAGGTCTCGCACCTCCACGCCCGGGATCCCGGCGCGGATCTGCGCCCACACGCCGCCGCCGTCGAGCGAACAGAACAAGCCGTCATGCGTGCCGGCGAAGAGCAGGTCGGGGTTGACCGGATCCTGCTTGATCACGTGCGCGTACCCGCGGATCGTGGAGTCGGCGATCGCAGTGAACGTGCGGCCGAAGTCACGCGTCACGTACAGGTGCGGGCGGATGTCGCCCTGATAGTGACCGTCCGCCGCGACGAACGCGGTGCCCGCGTCGTGCGGCGAGGCCGTCACACACGAGATCCAGGTGTGCTTGGGCAGGCCGGTCAGGTTGCGCGTCACGTCGGTCCAGGTGCGGCCGCCGTCGCGCGTGACCTGCAGGTTGCCGTCATCGGTGCCCACCCAGACCGTGCTGGCATCCTTGGGCGACTCCGCGATCGAGAAGATCGTGCAGTGGTTCTCGGCCGACGAGTTGTCGATCGACAGCCCGCCGGAGCGGTCCTGCTGCTGCTTGAGCGGATCGTTGGTGGTGAGGTCGGGCGAGATGCGCTCCCACTGGTCGCCATCGTCGCGCGTGCGCATCAGGAACTGCGAGCCCATGTACAGCGCGCCGCTCGGGCCCACATGCACCGCCGCGTTCCAGTTGAATCGCAGCGCGGGTTCTCCCGCGCGGCGCAGCGGCATGATGTCCTTGGTCTCGCCGGTCGACATGCGCACGCGCGAGATGTTGCCGCCCTGGTACATGCAGAACAGCAGGTCGTCGTCGCCCGGATCCGTGAACGCCCAGAACCCATCGCCCCCCAGCATGGACTCCCATCGCCGGTTGGGGATGCCGCCCGTGTAGCGCGAGGGCCCGCGCCACGTGCCGTTGTCCTGCAGCCCGCCGTAGACGTTGTAGGGGAACTGCATGTCGTAGCTGACATGGTAGAACTGCCCCACCGGGATGTTGGAGCAGTGCCGCCACGTGGTGCCGCGGTCCATCGACACGTACACGCCGCCGTCGGTGCCCATCACGAGGAACTCGGTGTCCGTGGGATCCACCCACAGTCCGTGCACGTCGGAGTGATACGAGGTGCCGCCGCCCGCGCCGCCGCCGCCACCGAACGTCTTGCCGGCATCGTCGCTGACCGACAGCGACAGGCCGCCCTTGTACACGCGGTCGAACCGGCCCGGGTCCGCCACCACGCGCGCGAAGTAGAACGGCCGCCACGTGACGTTCTGGTTGCTGTCGTTGGTCTTCTCCCAGCTCTCGCCCGTGTCGTCGCTGCGATAGAACGCGGTGGTCTTGGCCTCGACCAGGGCATACACGCGGCTCGTGCGGGCGGGCGAGATCGCGATGCCGATGCGGCCGAGGTCGCCCGTGGGCAGGCCCTGCGAGAGCTTGCGCCAGGTCGCGCCGCCATCGGTGCTCTTGTAGAGCCCGCTGCCCGGGCCGCCGCTCGCGAACGTCCACGCCTGCCGTCGCACCTGCCACATGGCGGCATACACGACCTTGGGGTTCTGCGGATCCATGGCCAGATCCGCCGCGCCCGTGTTCTCGTCCACATAGAGTGTGCGCTGCCACGTGCGACCGCCGTCGAGCGTGCGATAGACGCCGCGCTCACCGCCGGGTGAGAACAGCCCGCCCATCGCCGCCACCAGCACCGTATCGGGGTGCTGCGGGTCGATCACCACGCGGCCGATGCGCTCGGACTTCTCGAGTCCCATGCACGTCCAGGTGTCGCCGCCGTCGGTGGTCTTGAACACCCCGCGGCCCATGCCCACGCTGTTGCGCGCCCACGACTCGCCCGTGCCCACCCACACCACCTTGGGGTCCTTGCGCGAGATCGCGAGGTCGCCGATCGACTGCGGCTGGTCGTCGAACACCGCACGCCACGTGGTGCCCGCGTCACGCGAGCGCCACACGCCGCCGCCCGCTGTGCCCGCCCAGAGCGTCACGCGTTCGCCCGGCACGCCGTCCAGACACGTGATGCGGCCGCTCATCACCCCAGGGCCGAGGTGCCGGGCGCGCAGGCCCTCGAACGTGTCGGAGTCCAGTTTCCAGTCGTCGGCGGCCCGGGCGGTCGAGGCGGATGCGACCACGCACAGGGCGAGCATCAGGGAGAGCAGTACGCGAGCCATGGGGATCTCCGTGGGCGGACACACGCGCGGCGCGGGCCTGTCGGTCCGCGCCGCGCGCACATCGATCGGACTACTTGTCCTTCTTGGTCGTCGACGCTTCCTTCTTGGGCTCGGCTGTGCCGGCGGCCTTGGCCTTATCCGCTTCGGCTGCGGGCGCAGCGGCGGGCATCTTGAAGCGTGCGTCATCGAGCGCCACGTTGAGCTCGATCTTGTCGAACATCATCTTCTGGCGCTGCGGGGCACCCTTGGCGCCCTGCTCCATGGTGTGCGCCATGAGCATGCCGTCGACGTCCTTGTAGTCGCTGAAGTAGCTCTCGGCCTCGACCTCGGTGCCGCGGATCTTGCGCTTGGACTCCGTCTTGATGGACAGGTAGGTCTCGCTGTCGATCCAGTGGGTCTCGACCTTGCCGTTCTTCTTGGTGACCTTGAGCTTGAAGCAGTCGGCACCCTCGACGGACTCGTTGGCGAGCAGCTCGATCGTGTTGCCCTTCTCCTTCCAGTCCATGAAAGGACCGTCGAAATCGTCGTCGAGCATGTCCTGCGCGTCCTCGGCCGGGATCGCCTCGGGGTCCTTCTTGCCCATGAACGGCATCACCATCCACGGCTTCTCGCCGTCGCTGGCCTGGATGCCCGTCATGCCCGAGAACGTGAACTCGAGCCGCTGCTTGTTGGGGCGCGTGCGCTCCATGGTGAACGGCGCTTCCATGCCCGGGCCCACGGCCATCTTGCCGGTCACCCGCATGGACTTGAGCGCCTTGAGCTTCTCGAGTCCGCCCTGGGCCTCGAAGTGCTTGGTGAGGACCTCGTCGACGCTCGCCGCGTGGGCGAGAGGTGCGAGCAGCGCGAGCATGGCGATCGGGAGCAGTGCCTTGCGGAACATGAGCAGCGGACCTCCGTGCGAAGCCGTCGGCGTCGCGGGGTGTTGGGGGATGCGCGGCGATGCGACGCGGGAGCGCCGTGCGCCTGCGCGGGGTGCGCCGCG
>CADEFY010000005.1 GCA_902826705.1 uncultured bacterium | reverse complement strand
CGAGAGGACCGCAGGCTGATGGTGCACATCCGCACGAGCTTCGAGCTGAGCGACCGCACATATGGCAGTCCACGCGTGTGGCGAGACCTGGGCGACTGGGGCCATGCATGCGGCCTCAACCGCGTCGCCCGGCTGATGCGAAGCGAAGGCATCCATGCGCGTCGCAAGCGTCGCCGTCTGCCGAGTGACACGGGCGCTCGACCGGAACACACGATCGCCCCGAACCTGCTCGATCGGAAGTTCGAGGCGGACGGGCCGAACCGACGATGGGTCGCCGACTTCACCTACGTCTGGACCGAAGCAGGCTGGCTGTACCTGGCGGCGGTGCTCGATCTGTCCTCGCGGCGAGTCGTGGGCTGGTCGATGAGCACCCAGATGACGACCGACCTCGTGGCGGAGGCGCTGCTGATGGCAGTCCGACTTCGAGGGCGGCCGAAGGATCTGATGCTCCACTCGGACCAGGGAAGTCAGTACACGAGCGAGGCGTTCCAGAGTCTGCTCGTCGAACTGGGCATCCGATGCAGCATGAGTCGCCGCGGCAACGTCTGGGACAACGCGGCGATGGAGAGCTTCTTCTCGAGCCTCAAGACCGAGCGCGTGCATCGGCGACGGTACCAGTCGCGCGAGGAGGCGAGCGCCGACGTGTTCGACTACATCGAGAGGTTCTACAATCGGTTGCGTCGGCACTCGAAGCTGGAGTACCTGAGCCCGATCGCGTTCGAGAACGCGGCGGGATCAGCTTAGGAGCGTGTCAGGAGAAGTGGGGGAAGGCCACGAAACCCTCGCCAGCGATCTCGTGGAACACCACGCATTGCACGCGAACGCCATTGAGTACGTGTCGCTCTTCGCTCGTCTCCGATTGCCGAGTGAGGTCCTCGTCGCTGCACATGGCAAGTCGCGTCATGCGTGAGGCGACGAGCCTGTGAGCCTCGACGGCAAGCGCTTCACTAGTCCGCTTGTCCCAGACCAGTCTCAGCATGGACTCTCCCAGCGACGCAACCGCCTCTCGATGGGCCGCCTGATCACGCGTGACGTGCTCAAGGTTACCTCGCGCTGATAGCAGTGCGCGCTGACCAGCTCCTCGGCTTCAGCTGCTGGCATTCCCCACGCTTCCTGGCCGGCTCGCCTATGCGGCTTCCCGGGCAACGGAGTACTTCGAACCCGCGAGACGGCCGCCCGGGCCGCACTACCGGCTCGCCGCCGCCACCCGCTCGACCTCCGCTCGCATCTCGCCAAGGCGCTCTGCCGACAGCCACCGCCCCTGCGGGCTGAGCCCTGCGACCCGCCGCGTCGCACCGAATTCCGCCAGCCGGTTGGCCTGCAGCAACAGCAGGTCCGCGCGCTTGCCGGGCGCGATGGATCCCCACTGGGAGTCCTGGCCCACGAAGCGCGCGGCCTCGCGCGTGGCGGCGGCCAGGGCTTCTTGCGGACTCAGTCCCGCCTCCACGAGCCCGGCCAGCTCCTCGTGCACCGCAGCCCCGGGGATCACGAACGGCTGCGGCGTGTCGGTCCCGACCAGCAACCGGACACCGGCCCGGTGCATGGCGCCGACCACGGCGCGTCGATTCGCGCGCCCTCGCTCCACCAGCGACCACCCTTGCGCGTCGAGCCCCTGCCCCGCGCGAACGACCGATCCGCTCCAGTAGTGCTCCACCATGCCGCGGTCCACCCCGGCCACGGCGGGATCGGCCAGCCACGTCTCGAGCGTCGCCGGTGTGGCCACGGCTCGATCCGCCTGCACCTGCGTGGGCACGATCCACGTGCGCGAGGGAGCGAGCATCGAAGCCAGGTCGGCCAGCTTCTTCGCATCCACCTCGCCGGCGAGGCGGCGCTTGAGCCCCTGCGCGGCGGCCGGCAGGGCGGAACCCTCGACCTGCAGCGCGTCGGCGAAGTCGCCCAGATGCTCGATCGACGCGGCGCCGTCCTGGAGGAGTCGGGCGTGGCCCACGGCGCGCGGCACATGGCCGGCGAACGGCAGGCCCCGTGCCCGCGCGGCCTCGACGATGCCGGCGTACGCGTCCAGCGACAGGTTCGTGTAGAGCTTGATGAAGTCGTAGCCGGCGTCGGCCTGTTCGGCCACGGCCCGCCGAGCCGCGTCGGCATCGGCGACCGCGCGATTGTCCGAGCGCGCAGGCGGATCCCCGTCCAGGATCGGGCCAGCGGTGAGGATCCGTGGCGACGCGAGTCGCCCCTCGGCGGCCGCGCTCCGCCAATGCAGGATCTCGGGGCGGCCATCCATGCTGCGCACGAACGTGACCCCGTACACGAGGAAGAGCTGCAAGTAGGCCGGATCGTCGAAGTGCTCGAGATGCACGTGCATGTCCGCGAGCGCGGGCATCAGGAACTTGCCGGCCGCATCGACTCGCGTGGCATCCGACGGGATGCGAGTGCGCGCCCGCGGTCCGATGCTTGCGATCACCCCGTCGCGCACGATCACCGTGCGGTCGCGCAGGATCGGCTCGCTGCCGGTCATGGGGATCACGTTCGCGCCCACGATCGCCAGAGTCGATGTCGTCTGAGCAGCCGACTCCTGGCCCGTCACGGCACCCGGTGGCAGCACCAGCATCGCGGCCACGCACGCGCAAGCGAGCAGGCGCCCCGAGCGCATCAGGCCGGGGGGGTCGGGTGGCCTCGTATCCATGGCGGTATCCTCGGGTTCGGGCCGGGGAGCGCGTGTCCGACCTGAGCCTACGGATGCCGCAGGCCGATTGTTACAACCGCGCGTCCACCACCCGCACCCGATACGCCCAATCCCACCGCTCCGCCGTCACGAACGCCAGCCGCTGTGAGTCCGGCGCCCACGCCGGCCACAGCCCGATCCCCACGCGCCTCGCCCCCGCGCCATCCGCTCCCGCCACCCAGATCTCCGACGCATCGCCCCGCTTCGAGCTCCACGCGATCCACGCGCCGTCGGGCGAGACCGCGGGCGAGCGCACCTCGTGCGCGCCGTCGGTGATCTGCAGTTCGTCGAACCCGTTCGGGTCCATGCGGAACAGTTGCGGCTGGGCCACGTACACGCCCCAGCGCACGTGCATCACGTAGCTGCCATCGGGCGACCACGCGGGCTCGAACCAGCTCGTCGTGCCCGACCAGTTCATGCAGCGCACGTTCGAGCCGTCGCTCGCCATCAGCCACAGCCGGAACACCTGTCGCTCGTCGTAGGTCTGGTAGGCGATCGTGGCTCCGTCGGGCGACCACTTGGCGGCGGTGGCGATCGCACTCGACAGGCGCGTCAGGCTGTCGCCGCTCGCGGTGATCCGCCACAGGCCGCCACCCGACACCACCAGGTGCCGCCCGTCGGGCGACCAGTGGGGGAACGCGTAGTCGCCCGCCAGGATCTGCACCGGCGTTCCGCCGTCGGCACTCACCACGTAGATGCCGGCGCGGTCCGCGGGCTCCTCGGTGCCGGGCGTGTGCGCGTAGGCGATGCGCGTGCCGTCGGGCGACCAGCTCGGCGCACTGTCACTCGCGGGGATCGCCGCCTCGGGCGCCGTCAGCGCGGCGCCGCGGCCGCCGCAACCCACCAGCGCCAGTGCCAGCGCCGCCGCGCAGACCTCGCGCATCGCACTTGCGCTCGCGCCGCTCACAACGCCGCGGAGTACTGCACGGTGGCCAGCCGCTCATCGAAGTCACCCAGCCCCACGGTCGACGTGCGGTAGCGTCGCATGCCGGCCTTGAACACCAGCATCTGCCGGCCGTTCACCAGGTAGCGCAGGTCGATGTTGGGCGCCAGGTCGCGGTCGGGGCCCTGGCCGGTCAGGCGCGTCTCGGTGAACTGCAGTTGCAGGTTGGCCTGCGCGCGGCTGCCGAACAGCGTCATCATCACGCCGGGTCCCACCGAACTCACCTCGCTCGTGAACTCGCCCGAGGTCGACTTCACGTAGTTGCCGGTCACGTTCATGAACAGGTTGCTCGTGGCGGCGCTCTGCCAGCCAGCGGTCACGCTGGTGTTGCGCGTGCCCGAGAACCCGGCGGCGCCGAGCTCGCTGAACGACGTGGTCTGCACGCTCAGCGAACTGGTCAGCGTCTGGCTCGCGCCCCACCACTGCCACGTCACATGCGGGCTCACGGTGAAGCTCGTGCTCACGTCCTGCATCTCGGCCCGCGCCTCACTGCCGTCCGCACGGCTCGACAGCACGCCCAGGTCCAAGTCGGCGCCGAACGCCTGCACCGGCTGCCAGCCCACCTGCGCGCCCAATGATCTCCGGCGCGTGCTGCCGCCCAGCGTGCCCGAGAGGTCGTCGCGGCGCAGGCCCACCGTGGCGCCCACGCGCAGCTTGCCCGCCACCAGTTCGCGCCGCGCGCCCACGCGGCCCTCGATCGCATCGGGCGCCAGTTCGGAGTTGGCCAGCGTCACGAACCCCGAGCCCACGTAGTCCAGCGCCGCGCTCACCTCACCCAGCGGCGAACGCCTGCGCACCTTGATCCCGCCCGCGCCGCCGCTCAGCTCGTCCACGTCGGCGTTCACGTTGCGGTCGTAGCGCGACAGCGCGCCCTCCACCTGCACGGTGGTGAGCGTGTCGAACACGGTGTGCCGCACCCGTGCGCCCAGCACCATGTTGCCCGCCGGCGCCACGCGCACCAGGGTGTCGCGGCTGTCCAGCGAGCCCTCGTCATCGCGCGCGCGCATCACCTCGAACTCGATCGCGTTGCCGAGCGGTGTGCCCAGGCCGATCCGGCCCGCCATCACGTTGCGCGCGTACTGCGCCTGCACGGCGTAGAGCGTGTCGGGGCGGATCGCCTTGCTCATGCGGCCGTCGGCGAAACTGAAGTACCACTTGTCGCGCACCACGTCGGCGCCGCCGCCCAGCAGCGTGGCGTCGGCCAGCGAGAACGACGAGTAGCCGGGCGTGATGTTGCCCGCGTGCAGCCCGCCCCAATGCCACTGCGGGCTGAGCGAGAACTGGTTGAGCCCCTGCCGGAACGACACCTGGTCGCCCGAGACCAGCATGCGCAGCGGCAGGCGGAACCGGTTGTCCGGGGTGGACAGCGTGAGGCCCGTGATCAGCTGGCCGTTGTCCGACGGGCGGCTCGGCACGCCGGCACCCGAATGCGTGTACCACTCGCCCGCCGCCACGCTCATGCCCGACACGCGCAGCCACGGCAGTCCCACGCCCTGGCCCTGCGGCGCACCCGGATCGATCGCGATCGCCGCACGTCGGGGCGCACCCATCGCGGGGGCGCCGATCGCAGTCGCGGTCAGCGAGTCGGTCGGCGTCTCCCCGCCCGTCGGCTCCTGCGGCTCACCGCCTCGCGGATCGCTCGACAGCGGCCCGCGCGGGCCGGTCACCTTGGGGCCCCACACATCGCGCGAGGGCGCCAGCATGGCGAGCGCCAGCGAGTCCGCGGGCGTCTGCGCCGAGCGCAGCGCGCTCGCGCCCACGCGCCGCGCCGCGGGCGGCGTGGGCTCGTCGCTGTTCATGTCGATCAGGCCGCCGCGCGTGGCGGCGTCACCCAGCGGATCGGGCGTGCGCAGGCGCGCGGCCACCGCGGGCTCGTTGGCCGGCGTCTCGCGCACGAAGCTGCGCACGTGGCTGCGGCCCTCGTTCAGCCCGACACTCGCGAAGTCCGCCGTGGTCGGCGCCACGAGCGTGTTCGAGTTGACGTTGCCGAGCGAGACCGGGTTCAGGCCCGTGGTGGCGTTGACCACCGACTGCACGCGCCACGCGTACAGCCCGCCGTCCTCCAGGCGCGGCGCCGCGGCGGGATACGTGAGGCTCGAGGTCGGCACGAACGTCTCGAGCAACGGCACGTTGGCCTCGATCGCGCGCGTGGGCGTCTGGCCCGCGAGCACGCGCACGAGCCGGAACTGGTACCAGACCTGCTGCCCCGTGGTCAGCCGCACGGGCGTCCATGTGAACACCGGGTGCGTCACCTGCACGGGCCGGCCGTCGGCGGGTGTCATGAGCGTGGGCGGCGACGGCACCGACGGGATGATCGTGATCGTGGCCTGCACGGCCGGGATCGGGTTGTTGCTCACCATGCCGAACATGTTCTCGCAGTAGATCGTGATGCGGATCGGCTTGGCGGGCAGGTGGCCGGTGCGCTTCATCGACTCGGCCAGCGCACCGCGGAACACCATGCGCGACCAGTCGGTCACCTGCGGCGTGGTCAGGAACGTGACGCCCGTGTCGAACTGCCGCGGCACCATCACGCCCGCGGTGTCGCCGCCCTGTTCGAACTTCACGCGCAGCTCGCAGCGCACGGGTTCGCCGGCCTGGTTGGTCATGAGCAGCCGCATCAGCCCGTGCGAGGACTCCCAGTCCGACGGGTACGCCGACGGCAGCGGCACCGGTTGCGCAGTCATGAACACCTGCGCGTGCACGCGCGGCGCGGTGAGCGCCAGTGCGAGCGTCGCGACGACCGCGATCAGGACTCCGCGCCGCTTCACTTGGCACCCCCCGGCCCGCGTGCGGGCGGCTTGCGCACGCCGCCACCGGCGGTGGCGCGCGTCTGGTTGTTGGACAGGTCGGCATCGCCCGCGGCCGAGGCCGTCACGGTCACCATGAGCGGGCCGTTGGCCGGCGCGGTGAGTGGCCACTCGATCAGCGTCATGCCCTTGGCGGGCACCATCGCCGGGAACTGCTTGCGTGCCACCTCCACGCCCGCGGCGCTCAGCACCGCGAGCACGCGGCCGTCGGTGGCGGTCGCGGATCCTGCGTTGTGCACGGTGATCGTCACGCTCATCGCCGAGTTCGCGGTGGGCGATGCCGGCGTGAACCGCACGTCGGCGGGCGTCACTCGCAGATCCGGGCCGTCGCCGCCGCGGCCGCCCAGCGTGGGCTTCATGCCGCCCGGCTTGCCGAACCTGGGTCCACCGATCGTCTCGGGCGCGCCCATGCCACGCGGGCCACCCGCCACCATCGTGCCGCCCGTGGCCATGCCCGGCCGTCCGAACCCGCGATCGCCGGGCGTGCCCACGAACATCGGCTTGACCGCGGCGCTCTCGCTCGCACCCACGCGCACGCTCGCCCGCACTTCATGCGCGCCCGCAGTCGCCGGCCAGTCCTTGAAGCCGCTCGCCATCGCCACGCCCGAGGCGGGCACGTCGATCGTCACGTCACCGAGCGGCGCACCGTCCACGCTCACGCTCACGCGTGCGCCCTGCACCGGCATGCGCTCCAAGTTGGCGAGCTGCACGGCCACCGAGACGGGCATGCCCGGCGACGGCGGGAACGGCCGCAGCACGATGCTGTTGGCCGTGAGCGCGATCGGCGAGTGGGCCGACATCGACCGCACGCGCGGGGTCCCGGTCATGCTGCGCGGACCCGCCCCCAGGCCGCGCACCGGCTGCGCCGACGCGGGCCGCACGAGCGGCGCCACCGAGCGCGTGGCGGACAGGCTGCGCACCTGCGTCGGTGCGGCAGGCGCAGGCGCGCTGCGCGCCGTGGCGCCCGACGCCTCCACCGTGATCGTGCTGGTGGCCGACGAGGTGAGCGGCTTGTTGCCCACGCCGACACCGTTCAGGTCCGCGCGCAGCCGGTAGGTGCCGGCACGCGTGGGCGACCACTCCGTGAACGTCACCGTGCGCTGCTGGCCTGGCATGAGCGTGCCGAGCGTGCGCGTGGAGACGACCTTGTCGTCCACACGCAGCGTGGCCACCACGTCGCGGAACAGCGTGCGGAACGGGTTGGCCAGCGTCATGGTCACGGGCTCGGCGGGCGGCGGCGGCGGCGCACTCGAGGACGACGTCACGCTGCGCGTGCCCCCCGCGGTGCCGCCTGCGGGCCCCGACGTGGGAGATGCCGCCATCATCACCTTGGGCGCACTCAGCCCCTCGATCGTGGCGAAGCCCATGGCCGAACTCGTGGACAGCATCATGCTCGTGCTGGGCGCCGCGGTGCCGCCCGAGGACGGCGGCGCGCTCGAGGGCGTGGATGAGCTCTGCATCACGAACTTGGTGCCGGTGGCGAGGACCGCCTCGTTGATCACCTCGAACCGCGGTGGCTTCTTGCCGCCACTGTCCACCTGCAGGTCGCCCAGCTCGACGCGATTCGACGACGGATCGGCGTCGTTGATGCAGAACGCCTCCGCCACGATGCCCTGCACGGTGCCCGTGCCCGGCGTCCACGCCAGCTCCACTGACGTCTGCCCGCCGGGCGAGATCGACATGGGGTTGGTGCGCGCGAGGTCGTTGTTCTTGAGGTCGCGCAGGTACACGGTCGCATCGGTCGCCACCGTGTTGCCGGCGTTGAAGAGCGTGACGGGCACGCTCACGCGCGTGCCGACGGTGACCTTGGCCGGCAGCGCGCCGATGCCCACCACCTGCACGTCGGGCCGCGGCGCGGCGGTGCCGCCGGCCTGCGTGGGCTGCGACTCCTGCGGCTCGGCGAACAGGTTGTCGGCGGTCTTGGTGAGCCACGCGTCGAGCATGCCGAAGAGCGCACCCTGAAGGCGCGACTTGACGGTGGTGCCGAGCGTGCCCGTCTGGGCCGCCTCGCCCAGCTCCTTGACCGCGGCGAGCGCGTCGGCCGTCTGCGGCGACTGCGCGAGCGAGGCCTCGAGCTGCGACATCACGCGGAACGCCGTCTTGGGCGCCACGCTCGCGCTGCCGCTCTTGGCCCGCGCCAGCAGCCCGAACTGCGAGCGCACGCGGCTCACCCACGAGCGGGCCTCGCGCGACTCGGCCTTGGGGTCGTTCCACATCGTGGTCACTTCGCTCGCGCCCGGTGGCTTGGCCTCCGCCGTACCCTCGGCGCCGCCGGCGTCCATCGCGCTGCGCCACAGGATGCCGGCGAACGGCGAGTCCACGCCCTGGTCCGCGCGCAGGCTGCACAGATTGCCGAGCGCGACCTGGTAGTAGCGCGCCTGCGCGGTGTCGGAGCTGGCGGCCGTGGAGTAACCGGTGTCCAGGATCAGCAGCTTGCCCGGCAGGTCGCTCTGCAGGCGGTTCACCAGGTCGGTCAGGCGGTCCACGCCGCCCGCTGACAGACTGCCCGGGTACCACTCGACCGACGCCGCCTCCACCGCGGCCGCGCCGAGCACGGCCGTCAGGTAGTCGCGCAGTCCCGCGTACGCCTGCAGGTAGCTCTCATCGGTGATCGCCGTCTGCGCGATCGCACCGCGGCGGATCAGTTCGTAGTCGAACGAACTGGGCACGAGCAGCGGCGTGGCCTGCACGCCGCTCGCGGCGAGCCCGGCCGTCTCGGCGGCGCGCACGCTCTCGGCGGCCGCCTTCAGGATCGCCATGGCCGCCTCGGGCTCCATCGCGCCATGGCTCGCCGGCTGGTTGAGCGGCCGGTCGAGGCGGTAGAACACGATCTGCGAGTAGGCGGGCCCGCCCGCGGGGCCGAGAGTGGCGATCACCTTGCCCACGAACGCGGCTGCGAGCTGGGCATAGTCCGCAGGCAGCGGCTTGCCCTCGGGCGCGCCCACCAGCGTCGGGGCGATGCGCACGTTGATCTGCTTGGCCCACGTGCACATGCGCGCCAGGCGGCCCGCGCCGGTCTCGCCCAGTTCGCGCACGTCGACCTCGAACTCGATCACGTTGAACCCGGCGCTCTTCAGATACCCATCCCAGAGCTGCTGCATGGCCGTGATCTCTTCGGGCTTGCCCCGCTGCTTCTCGCTCAGGCCGGGCAGCGCGTTGAAGTCCACCGCGATCGCATGCACCGGCAGCAGGCCGACCGAGGCGGTGGTGGAGGCGGCGGGCGGCGCGGCCGCGCCAGCCCCCTGCGCGTACAAGGGCGCGTGTGCGAGGAGGCCGAGCAGGATCAGGACGGCCGCCCCGATGCGCTGCGTGCCACTGGTGCTGCGATCGCTGTTCATGCGTCTGCCCCCTCGCGCCACGCCGCTAGATCTCGGTCGTGCTGCCGATGGACTTGAGCAACTGCCGCACCGAGACGTCCACGACATCCAGGTGGGTCTCCGCGACGACCGCGTTCATGTAGCGCTCCATGCGCTTGCGCTCGTGCTTGTAGAAGTCCGCTTCGTGCGACGTGAAGTTGCGAACCGCGTAGACCTGCTGGAGGTGCGGATGGAACTTGCTCCCCTCGCCCAGCGCGTCGTCGCCCGACTTCCGCTCTGCCGTCTTCACGAGCTCCACCTCGGCCTCGACCTTGGTCAGCACTCGGGCCGCATCGGAGAACTGCCCGGCGGACAGGATCGACAAGTAGTCAGCGCTATTGGCGCGCATCGACTTGGTGACCGAGCGCATCTCGCGGTTGTACTGCTGCAGCGTCACGAACACGTCGGTCTTCTTGTGCACGCGCTCCGCCTGGGCGAGCGCGTCGATGTAGTCCCAGCCCTCCACGCTCGCCACGGTGCGCTGGATGCCGGCCTTGACCAGTTCGATCCGCGCGGCCTCGAGCCGGGCCTGCGACGCCGCGAGCCGCTTCTTGATCGTCTCGTCGCTCGCGGCGGTGATGCCGGCGGCCACCTGCTTGAGCCGCGTGTCGATGTCGTGCAGTTCTTGCGCGTGCTGGATCAGCACGTTGCTCAGCAGCGCGTCCTGGATCTGGTCGATCGCAAAGCCCACGGTGGCGTCGACGGCCTTGTCCATCAGGTACTCGCCGAGCTTGGCGGGGTTGGACACCTTGCTGAGCACGGTCTTGGCCGTCGAGAAGGCGTCCTTGAGCCAACTCGCACTCTTGACCTTGGCCATGATCGCCTTGTGCCGATCTTCGAGGCTCGCCTTCTCGTCGAGCAGCTCCTGCTTGTGCACCACGGCCGCGTCGGCATCGACGTCGGCGATGGCCGCCCACACCTGCTGCAGCGCCGCAGCCTCGGCCTTGGCCGCGATCGCCTGCCGCGACTTGACCAGCCGGTAGGCCTGCAGCTTGTCGATGATCGTGGTTCCACCCACGGACTTGCTCAACGCATCGAGCTTGGCCTGAGACGTGGCATCGACTTTCTTGAGCAGCTCGGCGCCGGTGACATTCACCGCGACGTCATACACGCGAAGGTCGGAGTCGAGCGCGTTCCATCGCATGGCGAGCGGGCGGAGGTGCGAACGCATCTCCTGCACCATGAAGCTGACCGCGAACGTGGTGCCCACGGTGCCGACAGGCCCGCCCTCACCACGGTAGATGTCGAAGGGCCGGACCTTGAACGGGTTCTTGGACGCCATGGGGTCGTTGGCGAACGGCGTGAGGCTGGGCTTGAGGCGCGCATCGCTCTGCGCCAGGGCCGCGTGCGGCAGCACCAGCACCGCGGCTGCGCACAGGAGGATCGAACGGAGGTTCATGACTGGGCTCCTCGGGTCGGGGTTCGGCGTCACTGCGCAGGCAGTTCGTCGACGTAGACGATGTCGGACACGCTCTTCTGGCGGGGCGCGGACAGCGACCGGTTGCCCTTGAGCTGCCAGTTGATCTCGAACGCGTAGCTCTGCGAGTCGGGCGGCGTGAGCATCTCGACCTTCTCGGCCACCTGCCCCTTGGCCACGTTGAGCGTGACCTGCTTGCTCTGCTCGACACCCGCGAGGTCGTAGAACAGCTTCACCGTCACGGCCCGGACACCGGCCTGCTGCATCTCCTCGGCGTTGCCGTCCAGCATCACGGTGCGGCGGCGGTACGGCGGCACCAGCGGCACGGTGCCGCTCGTCAGCGTGCGCCACGGCTCCACGACGGACTTGCCGCCGAAGAAGCTCCACGTGGTCTGCACGTCGTACTCCATCCACTTGCTGCGGTCGTTGTCACCCTTCCAGCCGTAGAGCAGCTTGAAGGCGTTGCCTTCCTTGTTGAAGTTGTTGCGGTCCACGCGCACCTCGTCGGGCGTCTCCTCGCCACTCGCGTGCTTCTTGCGCATCTGCACGTCGACGAAGTTGATGAACTGACCGAAGTCCTGCGCGTTCATGCCGTCCACCATGGCCACCAGCTCGCGCTGCTTGAACAGCGGATCGTCCAGGTTGACCTCGCGGAAGTGCGAGGCGTCGCCCTTCAGGCGGCGCAGGTCGCCGATGTTCTCGCTGAACGCCAGCGTCATGTTCTCCGGCGTGTACTTGTTCAGGTCCATGTGGAACGTGCCGGTCTGCTTGACCTTCTTCATCTCGAGCGTGGCGATCACGGACAGCTTCGGGGCCGACTCCTCTTCCTTGAGCGCCTTGGTCTCGGGCGCCGCCGCGGTGGCCACGGCCGCCTCGCCCTGCGACTTGTCCGCCTCGGCGCGCAGGCGCTTGGCCTCGGTCTGGGCGGCCGTCGCTGCGGCGCGCGCGTCCTTGGCGGACTTGGCGTAGTCCTCCTGCGAGATCTTGGTCATGTCGATCTCGTCGCCGGCGTCCTTGGGATCGACTGGCTTCCACTTGGCGGCGTCGGCCGCGCGCCGCTCGGCCACTTCGGCCTTGCGCACGGCGATCGCGGCATCGGACTCGGCCTTGGAGGCCGCGAGGTCGGCCTGCTCCCACTTGCTCCGCACCCCGGCGCCCTTGGCCTGCTCCACGCGCGCCTTGTCATTCGCCGCCTGCGTCTCCTTGTTCTCCGCACGGATCCGCGCGTTCTGCGCTTCGACGGCGGCCTGCGACTCCTTCAAGCGCGTGGTGGCGCGGTCCAGCAGACTCGCCTGGCCCTGGCCCACGTTGGTCAGCGAGTTCAGGTCCGGCGTGCCGGTCCCGCCGAGCGGTTCGAACATGCGGTCCTGGAGCAGCTTGTAAGTGCTGGTGATCACCTCGTTCATCTTGTCGTCTTCACCCACCTGGGTGATCTTGATCGCGTTGCTCGTGCGCAGCTCGTCGTAGGCGCTCTTGACCTCGGCGGCGAGGAAGTTGGTGGCCACGCCCGCACCGAACGCCTTGTGCTCGTAGATCTTCGACCAGTCCGCGTCGATCGTGGCCCGCTTGGGCGAGCGGAACCCGGACATGTCCATCTCGAAGTGGAAGCTCACATCGGGCGCCGCCGTGTTGAACGACTCCCACAGGATCTTGGCGCCGAGCTTGGTGAGCTGGATCGAGATCGCGGCCTTCTCCCCATCGAGCAGTGGAGCGCTGCCCAGGCCTACCACCTGCTTGGTGAGATTGCCCTTGGTGTCTGCGAACGACGACACGAGCCCGAACCGACCGGACTTGAACACCACTGGCCCCTGGATCGTGGCGGCCGGCTTGAGGCGCTGCAGCTCACGCCGTGCGGCGTCGAGCTGCTCGGGTGTCACGCCCAGCGTGACGAGCGCATGCACGATGCCACCGCCCTCGCCCTCGCGGGCCTCGGGCTGGTCCGCGCCCGAACGCACGTTCTCCACGTAGCGCAGGAACGAGAACTGCGGCGTCCCGCTGGCGTCGGTGGCCAGCCGCACCTTGTCGGCCACGTAGTAGTAGTTGTTCTCGTTGTTGAGATCGGGGAACAGATTGAGTTCGCCGGCCTTGACCGGCTTGTCGATCAGGATCTGCTGCGCGCTCGCCGACCGCACGCTCCCGAGCACTGCCAGCGCCAGCAGCAGCACGGGCAGCACTGCCATTGCACGGATCCGCTTCATCACTTGATCCCTCCCACCAGCTCACTGAACTTGGAGAGCACTTTGTCCTTGGCGCTCGTCACCACGGTGCGCGCGGCCTCCTGCGCCTCGGACTTGAGCGCCGGCACGGTCAGCATGTCCTTGGGGATCGACGCGTAGATGTAGTCGTCGCCCATCTTGGCGCTCCACGGCGTGGCCAGCTTCCCGTCGGTCTTGGAGTCGACGATGATCCGGTACACGTAGCCGCGGGCGTCGCGATCCATGAAGATCTTGCGCGACACCAGCGCCTCGTTGCGGGCCGGGGAGACACTGATGTTCTCCTCCACTTCCTCGCCCATCTTGGGATAGTGGATCTGCACGGTGATGCGCGTGATGCCGCTCGCCTTCATGGCCTCGAGGTCGGACTCCACGTCGATCGTGCGCGGCGCGATCGGCGCCGAGAGCGTCACGCCCTCCCAGCCGCCCTTGACCCATGCGGGAGTCGCCGGGAACACCTTGCCGCCGCGGAAGCTCCACTGCGTCTGGTATTCGTAGGCGTCGGGGTTGGAGTCCTCACCGCGCGCGTACGTGACCTTGGCGTTGATGCCCTTCTCGGACACGAACTTCTGGTCGATCGTGACGCGGTCCTCGAACGGATTGCCGGCGCTGCGCTTCTTGCGCACGTTCACCGTGACGTAGTTGGCCTGCTGCTCGAACAGGTCCTTGGCGTCCAGGTCGAGGATGAAGTGGATGTCGCGGTGCTGGAAGAACGGGTCATTCAGGTTGACCGCCGCGACACAGTTGGGGTTGTCGCGCACGCCGTCGTACCACGAGCCCAGGTTGCCGGTCAGCGTGTGCGGCTTCTTGAACGCGAGGCGCGAGTTGAGCGAGACCACCTTGGTCTTGCTCTGGTACGCGGAGCGGATGGCCGACTGATTGAACACGTAGCCCGAGCCCTGCCGCGCGTTGGGGTCCTTGTCCTCTGCCGCGGCAGCGGGCGGCGGCGGCGCCGGTTCGGCGATCGTGGTGAGGAACAGCTGCAGGAACGCCTCACGCACCTTGGCCACGCGGTCGTCGGAGACCAGCTCGTCGAACTGGAGCTTGATCACCTGCTTCTCGGCCAGGAAGTCGAACTGCGACTTCACCTCGTTGTAGCTGTACGCGTAGATGCCCGAGCAGCTCCAGAAACCGCACTTGGTGCCGGTGCGGGTGCGCGTGTACTGCGAGTTGAGCGTGGTGCTGTCCTTCTCGAGCTTGGACCAGTCCACCGTCATCGTGGCGCGGACCGCTGGAGTCAGGACGGTGTAGGCGAAGTTGAGGTCGATCGACACATCGCTGATCGACCGCTGCTTCTCGAACGTCGCGGCCAGGAGCTGCGCGCCCTCGGGCGACAGGCGTGCCGCTGCCGCCGCCTTGCCGCCCGGCACCAGCGGCGCCTTGCCCGAGTTGATCGAGGCGGTCGTGAGCTTGTTGTCCGACATGGTGGCCGAGATGATCTGGAAGCTGCCGGCATCGCCCGCCGTCTCCATGGGCACGACACCCATCAGCTCCGCCTTGGGATCGAGCTTCTTGAGCTTGTCCCGCAGGTCGGTCTCCTGCGCCAGCGTCAGCCCCCACTCCATCAAGAAGTGCATGAGCCCGCCGTTGATGCCGCCGGCATCGGCCCGCGCCTCGGTCGTGAACTTGAGGAACAGGAACTCCGGCACGCCATCGGCGCGCCGCGACAGGCGCAGGTTGGCGGGCAGGTAGTAGTACTGGCTCGTCCTCGCGTCACCCGTGGCGCCTGCGACTCCGATCAGCGTGATGGGCGTGTTGTCGCCGAGCGTGATGGTGAGCCGGTTCTCGTCATCGAGCACCACGGCCGAGGCCACTCCCGCCATGCCGATCCCCACGGCAAGCAGGAGCACCCGACACGTGGCCCTCGCGACGTTGCGGATCCAGAACGACTTCATAGGTTCATCTCCCTTCCCTCGATCGGGGATCATGGCAACTCGTCCACGAACACCAGTCCGCCGGACACGTTCCGCTTGGCCGTCACGCGCTGCCCGCCCGCGAGCTGCCAGGTGAGCGTCACGTCCACGGCCGGCTGTCCGAGCGGCAGCGTGATCTCGACGCGCTTCTGCTCGAGCGACTCCTCGGGGCGCACCACGAGCTGCGGCCGCCGGCGCTCGCTGAAGAACGGGTAGTCCACTTCCACGACCACCGCGCGCACGCCGCGCGCGCGCAGCACGTCGGCATCTCCCACGAGCTGCACGACCTGTCGCTCGTAGGGCGCGAAGAGGTCGATCATGGGCGCCTCGGAGCGCGTCCAGTCGGTGGTGTGCACGCCGCCGCCGCGAAAGCTCCAGCGCGTGCGGTAGTCGTAGCCCAACCACGCCACGCGGTCGTTGTCGCCGTTCCAGCCGTAGACCATGCGCATCCCGGCCGTGGAACCGTTGGCGTTGGTGCGGTCGAGCACCAGTTCGCGCAGGGTCTGCTCGCCGTTCGCGTGCGTCTTGCGCAAGGTGACCGTGATGTTGTTGATCACGCTGTTCAGTTCGGGCAGCAGCGCACCGTCGAGTCCCACCTGCACCTCGCGCTGCTGGAACGCTGCGTCGCCCAGGTTCACGGTGCGGAAGTGGCGCGGATCGGCGCCATGCGTGCTCTCGAACTCGCCCAGATTGAACGCGATCAGGTGGTGCCGCTCGACTGACGCGCGGTGATCGAACGTCATCACGCTCTTGCCCTCGGACTTCAGCTCGCGCAGTTGGTACGCCACCTCCGCGCCGAACCCGAGCATCTTGCGGCTCGACATCGAGCCGCCCGAGCGGTACATCGCGCTCAGCGTCTCCATCAGCCCGCCCTTCTGGGCTGCGGGCGCGCGCTCGGGCTCGACCGGCCGGAACAGCAGGTCCAGCAGGCGTCCGTACACGGTGTTCAGCAGCGCCTCGGTCGCAGGGCTGTTGCCGGCGGTGCGCAGCTGGATCGCCTGCGTGCGGCGCAGTTCGTCGAACGTCAGACCGATGTCGGCGCTCACGTAGTAGTACGAGGCTCCCGCCGAGAACGACTGGTGCTTGCGCACCTCGGACCAGTTCACCGTGAGGTCGGCGTGGTAGGCGTCGGTGAGGCCGGTGAACGTCATGTCGAACATCAGCGACACATCGGGCGTGGCCATGGCGAACGACTTGAGCAGGAGCGTGGCACGCTCGGGATCGAGGTCGAACGACAGCGCGATGCGATTGCCCTCGAGCACGGGCGCCCGGCCCGTGGCCAGCGCGAGCTTCTGCGAGGCGTCCCGCCCCGACTGCAGCACCGATGAGACCAGCGTGTAGCGGCCATCGCTGCAGACCAGCGGCCCGCGCAGCGTGACCCGCTTGTCCTTGACCAGGTCATCCAGCGCCGCGCGCGCCTCCTGCACCTGCGCCTGGGGCGTGTCGAGCTCGACCAGGAACGTCAGCACACCACCGCCGCGCGCCTCGGTGATGCTCGAGGCGCTCGCGCTGTCGCCGCCGGTGTTGACCACATAGCGCACGAACGAGAACTGCGGGCGGCCCTGCTCGTCGTTGGCGAGCCGGACCGAGGCCGGCAGATACACATAGGTGAGGCTGTCCGTGGTGAGCGGGAAGCACCACAGCTCGCCGGCTCGCACGCCGCGGTCGATCAGCACCGGCTGGGCGATCACGGACGTCGCGCAGAGCGCCAGCGCGGCCAGCACGCCCCCGATGGCGGGAAGCCGCTTCATCGCGACGTGCCCGCGCCCTGCAGCGAGGGCGGCGTGAGGAACAGGTAGTCGGACTCGAGCAGCGAGAGCTTGTCCTCCTGGCTGCGATTGGCCGAGTGCCACGACACGCGGTAGGCCACCGGAGAGTCGCGGTCCACATACAGCGCCACGCGCGAGGTGGGCACGGCGTCGGCGGCGCGCAGCGTGGCCTTGCGCTCCAGCTTGGGCTTGCCCGCCTGCATGATCGCGAACTCGACGACGCCGGTGCTCACGCCGTTCGCCGCGAAACCCTGGCGGTCGGACTCGATCTCGACGATCCGCTTGCTGAGTGGCGGCACGAGCGAGATCGCGGCGTCGGAGCTCTTGATCCACTCCTCCGCCTTGGCCGGCACCGACAGCGTCGGCCCGCCACGCAGGCTCCAGCGCACCTGGTACTCGTACTGCGTCCAGTCGGCGCCGAGGAGCCCCAACCGCGGGAACGCCACGGTCGCCGTGGTGCGGCCGGCCTCGAGATCGGCGCGGCTGAGCTGGATCGACTTGGTGAACGCCGGGCGGTCCTTGTAGGTCTTGCGGAAGCTCACCGAGACGAAGTTGATCGTCTCCTGGAACGCATCGAGGAAGTCGCCGTCGAGCTGGAAGTACACGGGGCGGAACTCGAATGCGGCGTCGGCCAGGTTGACGATGCGGAAGCAACGGCTGTCCTCGGACAGCTCCTTGTAGAGGCCGCCCAGGTTGCCCGACGTGCTGACCGGAACGCGGATCGACGAGTTCTTGCTGAGCACGAGCGAGAACGTGTTCTGGCGGATGTCCTTGCGGTTCTTGAGCACCCACTGGTCGTCGGACACGTAGGCCTGGTCGCCGCTGCCCGAGAAGATCCGCGACAGGAACCCCTTCGACTGCCGCCCCTGCAACTGGCCGCGCTCGACCGCGACCTCGGTGGCCGGCGCCTTGGACCAGCCGCTCGAGTCGTTGAACATGAGCGTGGTGAGCTTGTCGGTCACGAGCTGCAGGATGCCGGCCATGTCGTCGCTCTTGATCCCCAGCCCCGCGCTGCGATCGACCACATCGATCTTGAGCGTGCCGTCGCGATGCAGCTTGTCGACGATGTCGCGCACCTGCCGGCGCGTGTAGCCCGTCTGCGCGTTTGCGATCTGGCTGAAGTGCTCGTAGATCGTGGAGACGTCGGCGGTGACGCGCGCGTCGTAGCCCTGCACCAGCGCCTCGTAGTAGCCATGCACGGACACCGACACGTCGGACGTGGGCCCCGAGAGCGAGTTCCAGAGCAGCGTGGCGCCCTGCGGCGAGAGCAGCGCGGCCACGACGGCGCGCGAGCCCGGCGTGAACGGCGCGCGGCCCGAGGCCACCATGGAGCGCGTGAACCCGCCGTCGCCCTTGTTGGACAGCACGGCCGAGACGACCTCGAACGAGCCGGTGCCCTCCACGCCGTCCTTGGCCGCCTGCATGATCGGCACCGCGCCCAGCACGCGCGCGTTGCTCACGGTCTTCTTGAGCTCGGCCTCGACCTGCGCCAGCTTGTCCTGCGGCAGCGTGAACTCGACCAGCGCGTGCAGCAGCCCGCCACTCGTGCCGCCCTGTGCGTCGACGTACTTGAGACACAGCAGCTCGTAGCTGCCGTCCTCGCGCTGCGCGAGCCGCGGGTACTGCGGCACGTAGTAGTAGGCCGTGGGGTCGCTCGCGTCCTGGAGCAGCTGCACCCCCGCCACCACGCGCGCGCCCTGGTCGTAGTTCACGATGGCCGAGGCGGGCGCGGCGGCGAACAGCAGCAGCGCGCTCGCGGCATGAGCCACGGCGGCGAGGGCGGAGCGGCGGGACGCGTTCATCGGGGTGGACCCTCCGGGACGGGAGTTCATCGGATCGATCGGACGCCCGGCGCGGCCGAGGGCGCCGGGGTGGTCAGGTCGAGGAGCCCCGTCCAGGCGCCGCCGGCTCGCCAACCCCCCTGCGTCGAGGTGCCGTCGGGCCGGACCTCGGCCACGCGGTACCGGTAGGGCCGGTCGAGCCTCACCGCGACAGGGAAACGAAGGCTCGTCTGGTATACGTCCGGGTGGGCGCGAGCGAACGCGGCCAGCAACCGGACCGGCCGACCGGCCACCGACTCGGCCTCCACCTCCACCTGCTTCTCGTACAGGTCGGGCCGGCGGTTGTCGCGGAAGTCGTAGCAGTACACATCCAGAGAGGCGTATCCCGACCGCGAACCCGCATCGAGGTCGACGCGGCGCAGCAGGTCCGGCCAGCGGGCCGCGTCCACGCGCACCGGGATCACGCCCGCCGCCACGACGCGCCGACGGAGCGAATCGGCCCCGGCCGGCCGGCCCTCGGCGAGCGCGTGCCCGAGCGCCTCGACCAGCGCGTGCGGCCCGTCGACGTCCCCCCACGGCTCGCGCGCCAGCCGGCCGTCGGCCACCACCACGTACCCGAGGCTCATGAGCAACTGGCCCTGCTCGAACGCACCGCGCAGCGCCTGCGCCGTGAGCGAGTCCAGGCCCACGGTGAACACGCGCTCGGTCCAGTAGCCCTCGGCGAGCGGGCCCTCGCGGTCGCGGCTCGCCTGGAACCGCCCGCCCGGCAGCGCGCGCGCATCCGTGTCAGCCGCGGCGCCGATCGGTGTGTAGATCAGCGCCGCCTCGAGCCGGCGGATAGGGAGCGGCCGCAACTCGGCCGCGCGTCCACCGGCGCCGAGTGCGCGCGCGCACTGGGCGAGCACCTCGGGCGCGTGCGGCGGCAGTTCCACGCGCAGCGTGACGAGGCTCCTGTGCAACGTGAGCCCGCGGTCGCGCGCCACGACGTTGCCCGTGTACCGCATGTCGATGAAGCTGAAGTCCGGCCGTCCGTCGTCGGCCGTGACCAGCCGCAGCTCGGCCGGCGCATAGTGGAAGAGGCCCGGGCGCTGGTCGTCCTCGAACACCACGACCGGTCCCACGAGGCGCCGCGTGGCCAGGTCGGGCGCGGCGTGCGCGGGCAAGCCGAGCGCCAGACTCGTCAGGGTCGCGAACGTCGCGAGTGCGTGGAACGAGGGCGTGGCGCGCACGCGTCAGGGCCCCGAGAGCGGACCGATGGACTGGCCCAACTGGTCGCGCCCGATCGGCATCCACGCCTTCTCGCTGGGGACCCAGCCACCCACCCCCGAGACGACCTTGCCACTCGGCATGCTGAGCGAGAGCCGGATCTCGAACAGCGGACCCGTGCGGCCGGAAGCGCCCTCGGCGCCGAAGAACGGCCCCACCTGGAAATCCTTGTCGTCCGCATCGACGACCACCGTGCGCACGCGCGTCTGCTCACCCTTGGGATCGAAGTACCGCGAGCGCACCTCGACCAACACGCGTTGCGCGCCCGTGGCGGCGAGCGGATCGAGCGAACGCAGCGTGATCTGCGAGGAGCCGGCCGCCGACACGCCGCCAGTGAGCCCGGCGATCGCCTCGACGCCGCACTCCTTGCAGGACGCGTCGACCGTGTAGTCGATCCACATGCGCTGCGCCTGGGTGTCCACCCAGAACGGCACCGACGCGGCGCTCCAGCGCACCTGACCGCCGGGCGGCACGCGCGTCTCGCCCAGGCTCCACGAGTTGACCACCGCCGGCGCGCCGGGCGTGAGCCGCAGCGCGTGCAGATAGCGCAGGGTGATCGGGTAAGGCGTGGGGTTCTTCCAACCCGTGCGGTCCCAGCGGAACGGCCCGAAGGTGGCGTAGTCGGCGAGACGCAGATGGATCGGCACCGACCTCGGCCCCAGCCCCGCACCCGTGGGCGCGTAGGTGACGCTGCCGCTGATGCCCACGTTCTCGATGAGCGCTTCCTGGATGAAGTCCTTGGTGCGCTCGTCGGTGACCCACGACACGTCGAGCCGCCCGGTCACGTCGGTGAGCCCCTGGACCGAGATGCGGTCCGTGGGGACGTCGTAGCGCCCGAGATCGTCGGCGATCGAGATCGCGAGTGAGTCGATCGGCAGCGGGCGCAGCTCGCGGAACACCAGGTTGTTCCGTTGCGCGTACGACTGGACGAGCTTGGCCGCCACCTCGAGTTCACGCGGCCCGATGCCGCCCTCGAGTCGCGCCGCCATCAGGACCTCTCCCGCGGCACCGCCGGTGGCGGCCGCCGAGTAGACGGTCTTGAACTCGTAGCCGCCCGCCTCGCTCCACTCGAGCGCGTAGTCGTGCGGCAGGAAGTAGAAGATCCCGGACGACGGTTCCTGGTCCTGATAGACCGACGGGTGCACGTTGAGGACACGGGTGAGGTCGAGCCGGATGTCCTCCGTGCGCACGTCGGCGAACGCGGGCAGCGGCAGCGCCGCGGGGCCGCGTGCGCCGCGGGCCGCGTCGGCGGGAGGGATCCCGGTGGTGATGGCGTGCCCGGTGAGGAGCTTGGGGCTGGGCAGCGCGCGCGCGGTGGTGCCCTTGAGCACGGAGCGCGTGACGGGCGCCGGCTGCGGGGTGCGCACCAAGGTGCCGATGGTGGCGAAGCGCACCGGAGCCGCGGCGGGCGCGGGCGGCGGCGGTGCGATGCGCACGACACTCGTGGGCACGACGCTCGAGGGCGAGGGCCCGAGTTCGGCGGTGCGGCCCACCGGCTGGGGTGCGATCGTGACCACGAAGTCGGCGCCCGATGCGGCTGGCCGCGACCACTCCTTGCCCAGTCGGAACGAGCGC
Organism: uncultured bacterium; assembly: GCA_902826705.1. Taxonomy (GTDB): domain Bacteria; phylum Eisenbacteria; class RBG-16-71-46; order RBG-16-71-46; family RBG-16-71-46; genus CADEFY01. The sequence goes on along the minus strand of CADEFY010000005.1, from coordinate 8,883 downwards.
GTGAGGCTCGCCGTGCGGCGCGTGGGCGCGGCGACGCTGATCCGGAGCAGCGCCGAGGGCGCGGGTTCCGCGCCGGGCTCGGGCTCGAAGGTGACCACCAGCTCGCCCGAGGCGTCCTGGATCGTGACGGGCTCGCCCATCACGATGCCCGCCTGACGGCGGCGATCGGCCGTGAGCAGCTCGCCCCAGAGCCGCGCGCCCTGCAGGCCCTCGTGCGTCACGCGCACCGCGAGGCGCCGTGGCGAGTCCTCCTCGACGACCGCGCGCAGCACCTGCCCCTGCACGTCGCCGCCGAGCAGGCTGCCGGCGAGCGATCCGAGTCCGTCGCGCACCTCGTCCGCAGCCGCCAGGGTCCGGCCCTCGAGCGGCCCGCGGGGCGGCGCGGCGTGCGCGGAGCGCGTGGCCGCGAGAGCGCTCAAGAGGCCCACGGCGAGTGCGATCGTCCCTGTGCGAAGCGACCGACGGGGCATGCCCATCCTCCTGGAACCCGGCGCGCGCCCTGCTGGGGAGTGGGGCGCTGACCTCTCGTACGGCCGAGCGGCGCCGAGCGAACACGCCAGCACAACCCCACGCCGCTGACGGCGGTTGACACCTGCGCAGGGCTCTCGGACTGTCGCGGTCATGCTGCGCGCCCTCCTCCCCGCACTGCTGATCGCCTCCCTGGCGTTGGCCGCTCCGCCTGCCGATGAGGCGAGCCGGCTCGAGTTCGCCGCGCTCGCGCCCGGCAACACGCTGCTGCGGTTCAGCGGCGACGATCCGGCGGGCGTGCGCGCGCTCAAGGTGACCGGAGTGCAGGGCACGCTGCTCGGGATCGACGTGCGCCCGGCCAACGGCAAGCTCTATGGCGTGGCCGACTCGTACGCGCTCTACACGATCGACCCCGCGACCGGGAAGGCCACGCGGGTGAGCACGCTCACCGCGCCGTTCGACGGCGGGCCGCACTCGGGCTTCGACTTCAATCCCCAGGCCGACCGCCTGCGCCTCGTGAGCGCCAACGGGCAGAACCTGCGCGTGCACGTCGACCTGGGCGCCGCGGCGGTGGATGGCGCGCTCGTGTACGAGGCACGGGACCGCAACGCGGGGAAGCGCCCGAAGCTCGTGGGTTCGGCCTACACGCGCTCGCTGCCGCGGGCCACCGAGACGCAGCTCTTCAACCTCGATGCCGGGCTCGATGTGCTCGTGCTCCAGGATCCGCCCAATGACGGTCGGCTGCGCACCGTGGGGCCGCTGGGCGTGGACTTCACTCCCGAATCGGGGTTCGACATCCGTTCCGGCCCGGGCGGCGCCGAGGCCGCCTTCGCCGCGACCGCCTCGGGGCTGTACCGCGTGGACCTCAAGTCGGGCGCAGCCACGCGGTTGGGGGCGATCGGCGACGGCACGGCCCGGATCCTGGCCCTGGCCGTGCTGCCCTGACGGCCGCGGGTGCGCATCCGATCCCGCTCGAGGCGAGTAATCCCCATGAGCAGTGCGCCGTCCCGGCCCCCGGGCCGAGATCGAGGGGCGGCGGGTGACCTGATGTCAGGAGCGTGGATGCTGCACCGGCGATCGGCCGTTCCGGTATGACCCTGCCGCCTCGGAGTCGCGAGCTGGCCCCCCCTCCGACCGACGAGGCACTGTGTCGGGCGCTCGGGGTGGCAGGCTCGGACGCGCTCCAGACGCTGTACGACCGCTACGCTGGACTGGTCTATGGACTCGCACGGAGGATCCTGGCCAGTGCGGAGGAGGCAGAGGACCTGACTCAGGAGATCTTCATCGGACTGCAGCGCCGCTGCGCCTACGATCCCGCGCGCGGCGCGCTCCCCGCCTACCTGGCGGTCCTCACGCGTTCGCGCGCCATGGACCGCCTGCGCTCGCGGCGCAGCCGGCTCGTGCTGCACGAGAAGCTCGCCACCGCGGATCACGCGCCTCCCGCGCCGCTCGCGCCGCCCGAGCAGCTCGCGCTCGACGAGGGTGCCGAGCGTGTGCGCGCGAGCCTCGCCGCGCTGCCCGAGCGGCAGCGCCACGTGATCGAGCTCGCGTACTTCGGCGGCCTGAGCCAGAGCGAGATCGCCGACCGCCTGAGCGCGCCGCTCGGCACGGTCAAGTCGTGGACGCGTCAGGCGCTGCTGGGCATGCGCGCGTCGCTCCAGGACCTGGTCGGGTGATGCCATGAACGTGCCCCACGACCCCGACGCGACCGACGACGGACTCGTCTCCTACCTGCTCGGCGAGCTGCCCGAGGCGGAGGCGCACGCGCTCGAGCAGCGCATGGCGCGCGAGCCCGCGCTGGCCGCGGAGTACGAGCGCCTGCGTCAGGCGCTCGACCTGCTGCCGCTCGCCGCGGTCGAGACGCCGCCGCCTGCGCTGCGCGGCCGCGTGCTCGCGGCCGCGCGTGCGTCACGCACGCCGATGCGATTCCAGCCCTCGTGGCGGGTGGCCGCCGCGGCCGTCGTCGTGTTCGCGGCGGGGATCGCGCTGCCCCTGCTCGATGCGGCGCGCACCCGGCGCGAGCTGATGCTGGAGCGCGAGGTGCACGACCTGCTGCTCCAGCCCAACCTGGTGCAGTCGTTCCGCATGAAGGGCGCGGGCCGGTCGGCCGCGGCGTTCGGCGCCGTGCTGCTCGACCTCGACGCCAAGAAGGCGGCCGTCGCACTGCGCGGCCTGCCCGAGGCGCCCGAGGGTCAGGAGTACCGGCTGTGGGCCGAGGTCGGATCGCGCGCGATCTTCTGCGGACAGTTGAGCCCCGACGGCGCCGCGATCGTGCGTGGGCAACTGCCGATCCCGGTCGAGTCCTACAAGGGCACGGTCACGCGCCTGTTCGTCACGCTCGATCCGGCGGACGCGCCGCTCCAGCCCGTCGGGCCCGAGGTGATGTCGGGCACGTGAGCCGCAGGACGGCTCACCAGCGGAACGTGGCCTCGAGGTAGCCGTAGTCGGCGCGGTCGCCCGCGAACACGCCGCGCACCACATCCCCGCCCATCGCGCGGCCGTAGTAGCCGTAGAGCGTGAGTCGCCGATGCACGGCCGCGGTCACCGAGGCATCGACCACGCGGGCGAGGTCCCGGCGCCCGGACGACGGCTGGCCCGAGAACCCGAACACGTCCTCGCGCGTGGCGCCACCGCCCGAGTACCAGAGGTCGGCGGAGTCGTGCAGGTGCAGCGCGTGCAGATCAGTACGCAGGTTCACCACTGGATGCGGCGTGAGCACCAGTTGCACGAATCGGTCCTCCAGGTTCGTGCCGTTGAAGAACGGCAACTGCGCGTACACGCGGGCCGTGGGCAGGATCTGGAAGAACGTGCGGTGCGTGCCGTCGGAGGCGTCGTCGTCGCCCGATCCCACGTCGACCCCCGCACGCAGCCACGGTGCGAGTGGCCACCGCGGCACCTGCACGCCGGCCTCGAGTGCCGCCGACCACGCCTCATGCTCGAGCGCGCCCCAGTCCCCGGTCTGCCACGCGCCCCACGCCAGGCCATCGACGCGCGCCGCGCCCCAGTCGGCGACCGTGATCGCGTGGCCGCCCAGCGTGTGCACGCGCAGCGGGCCGGTATCCGCCGTGCGGATGGGCAGCGGCCGGTTGTCCACGCGGATCGGCCGGCCGTCCTCGCTGCGCATGTCGCCGTACGCGAAGTAGAACGCGCGTGCATCCCATGGCGCCGCGCCCTGCAGTCCCTTGGCGGTCACCGCGCCGCCCGCCAGGCCGATACGGTCCAGTTCCTCGTTGGCGCTCACCTCGTACCCGCCGGCGGTGGGGCGCGCGGCGATCGCGCTCACGTTCCAGCGCGGGCGGTCCGCCCACACGCGCACGCCGTCGAAGCTGCGCGCGACGTGCGTGAACCCGAACGGGCCCACGAGCCGCTCGGCGATGCGCGCACGCTTGAGCCACACGAGCGCTGGATCGCCGGGCACGGACTCGGCGCCCTCGCCGTACTCGAAGCGCCCGGCCATCGCCTGCAGGCCGCGCCAGCGGATCGTGGCGGCGGCCTGCTTGAGGATCGTCTCCCCCTGCGTGCGCTCTCGGGTGTGGAAGTAGTAGATCGCTCCCGGCCCTAGATTGCCATACGGCGCCGCGAGGCTGGCGTCGCTCGGCAGGCCCCAGAGCCGTGTGTCCTGCGCCTCGAGTGTGAACTGCACGTGCGGGTACGTGGCGCGCACGCCAGCGCGCACCTGCGTGGCCACGAAGTCGTAGCGCTCGGCACCGGCCGCCACGGCAGAGCTCGGTGGCGCGAACCAGTCCACGGACTCGATGCGGCCACGCAGGCTGAAGATCGGCGCCAGATGATCCCGGAACCCCTCGGAATGCGCGGGCGTCGTCGCGAGGAGCAGGCCGAGGGCGATCGTGACGAGCCGAGTACGCGCGTGGATCATGTGAAGGGACCGCATGTCACCGATACCCGCCCTTGACCGCGCCCCACGTGCGCTTCGCCGTGCCGGTCGGCGCTGACTCCTCGCAGAACGAGATGTCGTCGAACCCGCAGTTGGGGTCCGGGAACGCGTCGAACGTGAGCTTGACGGTCGTGATGCCCGTGCCGGTCACGGTGAACAGCCGGTTGCCCGGCTCGCTCGCCTGGGCGGTGCAGGCGTCGCCGGTCACCAGGTCGACCCCACCCAGCATGGTGAGCACATCGGTGCTCACGACGGCGTTGCTGGCGTTGTACGCGGTGAGTGTCACGGTGTGCGTGGTGCCGCCGAAGGGGAACAGATCGCCGTAGTCCAGCATGCGGATCGAGAAGCACGACACACTCACACCCGGCGCGAACGTGAAGTCGTAGTCGAGCACGCAGCCCTGCGAGTCGCCGAAGCCACGGATGCCGTTCAGGCAGCCGTTGGCGAACGAGCCCGCCGTGCCATACGCGGCGAACGGCGTGGACACGCCCTCCTCGATCGCCGCCGCCGAGCCGAGCGTGCACGTGGGGCCGAACGGCCACGCGACGCTCGCGATGCTCAGGTCGGGGTGCACCGCACCCAGTCCCTCCACACTCGTCCCAGGAGCCACGGACTCGAAGCTCAGGTACGCGTGGGTGCTGCTGCAGGCGGCGGGCGAGCACTGCGCCGCCGCGCGCGAGGGCACGAGCGCGGCGGTGAGGAGCAGGGGGAGCAGAGCGAGAGCGCGCGGCATGGGGGACCTCCGGGGCGAGGGGGCGCTGGGGCGCGTCCTTCCTTGGTTCCGCGGCCGCCCGCATGGGCGGCAGCCCAGTGTCCTGCATCGGGGTGGAGGCGGACAAGCGTTCGTCGGGTTCCTGTCGCGGCTGCCGGCCGCGCCCGCTAGGCTCGTGGGACCGTCATCCTCCCCACCCGGAGCCCGCCGCCATGCGCCGTCGCACGACCTGGACCCTCTCGCTCCTGCCCGTCGCCGCGCTGCTCGTGATCGGCGTGCGACTGTGGCTCACGCGCCCCGAGCCGGTGCCGGCGTCGCTGCCCTCGAGCAGCTTCCGCGTGGGCGCCGAAGCCGAGCCGCCGCGCGGCTACCCCTCGGACTGGCAGTGGCTGCGCCGCACGGCGCCCTACTGGCAGGTCGATCCGGTGGCGGGCGAACTGGCGCTGGCGCACGCGCAGGCCATGCAGCGCGCCGTGCGCGGCATCGCCAAGTCGGCGCTCTCGCCGGTCACGCTCGCGGGGCCCACCAACATCGGCGGCCGCGTGGTCGACATCGAGTATCACCCCACCAACGGCAGCATCGCGTACGCGGCCGCGGCCACCGGCGGCGTGTACAAGACACTCGATGGCGGCGCCAACTGGTTCCCCGTGGGGGACGCACTACCCAACCTGAACGCGGGCGACCTCGCGATCGACCCCGTCAGCCCACAGACGGTGTGGCTCGGCACGGGCGAGCCGAATGGCGGGCACAACAACTTCCCCGGCCAGGGCGTCTACCGTTCGCTCGACGGCGGCGGCACGTGGCAGTTCATGGGGCTCGGCAACAGCGTCACGATCGGACGCATCGTGATCGACCCCTTCGATCCGCAGCGCGTCTTCGTCGCGGCGATGGGCAGCTACTTCTCGCCCACGCCCGAGCGCGGCCTGTACCGCACGAGCGACGGCGGGCTGTCCTGGCAGCGCGTGCTCGCGGTGAGCGACAGCGCCGGCGCGATCGACGTGGTCATCGACCCCACGAACTCGCAGCGCATGCTGGCCGCGACGTGGGAACGCGTGCGCAGGCCCAATGGCGGCACGCACCTGTTCGGGCCGGGCTCCGGCATCTGGCGCAGCCTCGATGGCGGCACCACATGGACCAAGCTGGGCGCCGCGCAGGGGCTGCCCAACCCCGCGACCACCAGCGTGGGCCGCATCGGCCTGGCTCTCAGTCGCTCGCAGCCCAACGTGGCGTACGCGGTGATCACCAACGGCAACAACGTGATCGGACTCTGGCGCACCGCCGACTTCGGCACCACCTGGGTCAACCGCGACAGCGACCTCGAGATCCAAGCGGGCGGTGGCGGGTTCTCGTGGTACTTCAGTAAGGTGCGCGTGGCCCCGAACAACCCCGATCGCGTCTACGTGCAGGACGTGACGTTCTTCCGCAGTGACGACGGGGGCACCACGTTCCCGATCAAGTACGGCTACACGGGCTCGCCGCCCGGGTTGCACGTGGACCACCACGCGCTCGCGTTCCACCCGGCCGATCCCAACGTGCTGCTCGAGGGCAATGACGGCGGCATCAACCGCAGCGTGGACGGCGGCACCACGTGGACCAAGGTGCTCGACCTGCCGCTGACGCAGTTCTACGAGATCGGTCTCGACCGCACGAACTCCGCGCGGCTCTATGGCGGCGCGCAGGACAACGGCACGGTGCGCACTCAGACGGGCGCGCTGGGGGACTGGGGCACGATCTTCGGCGGCGACGGGTTCTACGTGAACGTGCACCCCGTCAACCCCGACACGGTCTACGCCGAGTCGCAGTTCGGCAATCTGGGCCGCAGCGCCGACGGCGGGCTGAACTGGGTCACCGTCACGCCGTCGGGCGCCGCGTCGGACCGCAAGAACTGGTCGACTCCCGTGCGGCTCGATCCCGCGCGCCCCAACGTCGTGTACTACGGCACGCAGCGGCTGTGGCGCAGCAACAACGCCGGCGCCAGTTGGACCGCGGTGAGCCCCGACCTGACCGGCTGGGTCCCGGGCGCGGTGCTGGGGACGATCACGAGCATCGCCGTGGCACCCTCGGACTCGCGCATCGTGTGGCTGGGCACCGATGACGGCAAGGTGTGGCGCGGCGTCGAGACCGCGGGCGTGTTCGCGTGGACCAACGTCACCGCCGGCAACCTGCCGCCGCGCTGGGTGACGCGTGTGGTCGCACACCCCACCGACGCCACGCGTGCGTGGGTCACCTTCAGCGGGCTCAAGTGGATGGAGGACGAGTCGCACGTGTTCGCCACGCTCGACGCCGGCGCGAGCTGGAGCGATGTGTCCTCGAACCTGCCACGTGTGCCCATCAACGCCATGGCGGTGGATCCCGCCAACGCCCAGTTGCTGTTCGTGGGCACCGACCTGGGCGCCTACTACTCCGACAACGGCGGCGGGATCTGGAACTATCTGAGCGCCGAACTGCCGCTCGTCACGGTGTACGACCTGGCGATCCACCCGGTGGCGCGCTATCTGGCGATCGGGTCCTACGGCCGCAGTATGTACAAGATGCCGTTGTCGGCGTTCACGGCCGCGCCCGGCGCGGGCTCGCCCGCGGGGGTGATGCTGGCGCAGAACACGCCCAACCCCGTGCGCGGCGGCACGCGGATCGCGTTCACGCTCGCTTCAGCGGGACACGCGCGACTCACGGTGTTCGATGCCGCGGGCCGGCGCGTGCGCGTGGTGCTCGACGCATCGCTCGCCGCCGGCGAGCACGCAGCCACATGGGACGGGCTCGATGCGCAGGGTCGCGCCGTGGCGGGCGGCAGCTACCGCTACCGGCTCGAGACCAGCGGCGGCAGCGCCACGCGCGCACTGGTCGTGCTGCGATAGGCCACCGCGGCAGGCTTCTTGCAGTCGTCTCGGGCGTGCGTCTGCTCGAGGAGGCCTGCATGCGATCTGCCCGACCGCTCCGGCGGTGGTTCCCCGCCCTCTGCGCGCTCGCGCTCGCCGCGTGCGCGCGCTCGGACGCGCCCACGTCGCCGGGCCGCGATCCGCTCGGCGCAGGCGCGGACAGCGTCTCGCTGCTCGAGGACCTCACGCAGCGCCAGGTCCTGCCCGCGAACAACTGGTGGAACGTCGATGTGTCGCAGGCGCCGGTCGACCCGAGTTCGGACGCGTTCATCGACTGGATCAGCGGGCGGACTCCCGAGGACCCCAGTGCGACTCGCCACATGCACCCGGACTTCGGTCCCCCGCCATACGGGATCCCCTATGTCACCGTGGGCGCGAACCAGCCGCTCGTGCCGGTGACGTTCGTGCTCTACGGCAGCCAGAGCGACGCGGGCGCTCCGGGCCGGCCGGCAGGGTATCCGATCCCCGATGTCGCGCGCACCGAGCCCGGCTACCTCGAGGGCGCGGTGCCCGGCGGCGGGACGAGCGGCGACCGCCATCTGCTCGTGATCGACCGCGAGCGCTGGCTGCTCTTCGAGACCTGGGCCACGCGTTGGAACGCCTCGCAGGGCCGATGGGAGGCCGGCTCGGGCGCGGTCTTCGACTTATCCTCCAACGCGCGCCGTCCAGACGGCTGGACCTCGGCCGACGCCGCGGGGCTCGCCCTCTTCCCCGGGCTGGTGCGCTATGACGAGGTCCACGCGGACGCGCCGATCCGTCACGCGTTCCGCGTCACCACGCGCGCCACGAACGGCTTCGTGTGGCCGGCCTCGCACCAGGCGGGTTCCACTCCGGGGGCGCCGCCCATGGGCATGCGACTGCGATTGAAGTCGAGTGTGGACATCAGCGGCCATCCTCCCCAGTTGCAGAGGATCTTCCAGGCGATGAAGACG